>JAKITZ010000147.1 GCA_021647805.1 Robiginitomaculum sp. | reverse complement strand
GTCCGAGATAACACCTCTGCCACCATAAGAAATTCGTGCTTCGGCGATTTGCGTATGTGCGATGACATTGCTTGATGAAATGTCTTCGGGGCGAACCATGCCGGAAATCAGCAGATCGCGAACCTCGTGATTGATCCGAACTTCTTGGCGGCCAGCGATCACCATATTGCCGTTTGGCAAAACTTGTGTCACTACGGCAGCAACGGTTAAATTGATGGTTTCAGAGCGAACTACACTGCCATCGCCTCTGTTACTGCTAGTTGAGCCAAGCGATGTGACTGATCCCGGAGTGATGCTGCCAAGTTTGTTTTCTAACCCAAAAAAGTTGGTTAAATCAGAATCTTCGGCACTGGTTCTGCTGCGCTCAGTGGTGTTTCTGACATTGGCCGAGTCAGAAATATTGATTGAAACCGTTAGAATATCGCCGATATTTGTGGCTCTTTGATCTTTGAAAAAAGTGCGGGCTCCGGCACGCCACAAAGAATTGGCTTGATTATTTTCTGGCTTGGCTACCGGCATTGGCATAACCACTGGGCGTTTGCCGTAAACTGCATCTGGGTTTTGCATCGGGGTTAATTCCGGAGCTTTGCCAATGTTCTTGATGCGATCAAATGTGCCACAACTAGCCAATGGTAATGCTAAAACCGCCAATAAAATTGCTTTTTTCATAATCACCCACCCAAGATTTGCGTTGAAATTGCCACGGCTTTGCCGGGGCCAGTTATTGTTACTTCTATAGTCCGGTTAGAGGACAAATTAATCACTCGAACAATGTCGCCAGCACCGGCATTGGCTAGAACCTTGCCCCGTGCGGTTAATCGCAGCCCCGGTAATTCGTATGTAATAGTGATAAGCTCGCCTTTTGAAACCATATCAGGAGTTTTAACATCCTGTAATCTGATGGGGGTTTGCGGCCTTAATGAGCGGCGCACTGCTTTTCCCAATAGTTGATCTTCTGCTAAAATTGGATTTACCCCTAATCTATCGGCACGGGTGGAAATCCACTTGATATCATCGGCTGTTATTATTTCGCCGACACTCATTGCTCGGTTTAATGCTGGGATTTGTTTCACTGCCCAAGCTCGTCCGCGCAAAGTAACTGTATTGGCACCATCATAAGGAACTAGAGAGGCAATGAACCCGCCATTAGACGGATTGAAATCAACGCTTTGGACATAAGAAAACCCGCCACCATTTGTCGGCACATAAATGCCTGTAGCACCGGAGCTTATAAGTATCTCATACTGTCCGCTGGTACCATTGGCTCGCATTTCATCTTTAATCAATTGTGATAATTCGCGGTTGCTTAGTCTATGTCCAGCACGTTTAACTAATACCCGCCGTAAATTAGTTACATTGTTCCATTGGCGAGCATTATCCGTGGCCAAACGTGAAAGAACCAATGGACTTAATGTGAGCTTGCGACCGGGAGCAGGGGCGTTTGATATGACAATAGCTTCCAGCCCCCCAGAGTTGGAGAACAAATCGCCAAAGGTGATAGTTTCGCGATCGACCACAATATTGGAGCGTAATTGCAACGGCTCTTTTTTGATCAAGCTTGTTGCATCTGTGGCAAATACCAGCGAGGCAGAAACCACAAGGAATAACACTGCAAGAGCAATAATCCCGAACTTGCGGCGCATGCCTGTTTGATCAATTCGATGAGCCATATTTATTTCCTATCGGCGTAAGTTAGCACTAGTTGATAGCATTTCATCAGCCGCAGAAATCACCTTGGAGTTCATCTCATAAGCTCTTTGTGCCTGAATCAATGCGGTTATTTCTTGGACGGCATTGACATTAGCAGCTTCGATAAACCCTTGAGATATTCGGCCATAACCGCCGGCACCTGGCGTTCCAAGACTTGCAGGCCCCGAAGCCGCAGATTCTTTGAATAAATTATCGCCTTGCGGATCCAAGCCGCCTTGGTTGAAAAAAGTTGCCAATTCCAGCTGCCCAACAATAGTCGGAGCCGCCTGACCCGGTGTCATGACTTGTACTTGTCCTTGTTGTGAAATGATCACATCGGTTGAATCTTGTGGAATAGTAATTCCCGGAGATACTATATAACCGTCTTCGGTAAGAAGCTGTCCGTCAGGTCCAACAGCGAAATTACCAGCTCTGGTATAAGCATCTTCACCAGAAGGGAGCTGAACTACGAAGTACCCTTCGCCAGCAATCGCTAAGTCAAATTTATTACCGGTCTGGGTAAGGTTTCCCTGTTCGGTAATTCGATAAACTGATCCAGCTTTTACACCAAGACCAACTTGCACACCGGTAGGAACTACAGTGCCGGCATCAGATGAGCTGGCTCCTTGGCGTTCAATGCTTTGATAAATCAAATCTTGAAACTCTGCCCTTTGCCGCTTGAAGGCCGTTGTGTTCATATTGGCAATGTTATTTGAAATGACTTCAACATTAAGCTGTTGTGCCAACATTCCTGTAGCTGCTGTATTAAGTGCACGCATTACCGTTACTCCCTATCTTCTTACTATCTGACGCGACCAAGTCGTTTGATTGCGTCCTTGCTGTTATCTTCTTGAGACTTCAACATGTTTGTTACTGATTTATATGCTCTTGTTACTTCGATCATTTTGCTGATCTCCAAAATTGGAACCACGTTGGACCGCTCAAGAAAACCTTGCATAATCTTGGGGTTCTCTACTGTATTTTGTATGGCCTCTTCTTGGGCTGAATAGCGCCCAGAGCCATCTTTTGTTAATTGGCCAAGTTGGGAAAATTCAACTATTTTTAATCGTGCGACTTCGGCGCCGGCAACAAAAACCGTACCATCTTTGCTTACTTCTGGGCTGCTGCCGAAGGCATCAAGTAGTATCGGTGAATTGGTGTCATCAAGTACGGGATTGCCATCGGCACTGACTAAGGTTCCTGTTTCATCAACATTAAAACGACCATCTCTGGTGTATCTTTCGCCCTGCTCTGTCTCGATAACAAAAAACCCTGGGCCAACCAACGCCATATCCATTGGTCGGTTGGTCATTTCCACACGTCCGTCCGAGAAATTGCGCGATACACCCCAGCCCTGAACGAAGTTTATTTTTTGAGGGCCGTCTACATGATTAGCTGATTTACCCGGATTACTTGCTAACAACATCTTTTCAACTTTAAAGCCGGCAGTGGACATGTTGGCTAGGTTATTGGCGGTGATTGATAACTCGCGGCGTAAAGTTATTTGTCGAGATAATGCCACCATCATTGCATTTTCCATAACTTTAAGCCTTTTGCTGTTGTTTAAGCGCAATTCACGCTTAGTGTTATCGCTGACCTTGCATGGGGCATGCCAATAAAGTATTCTATATATATCAGTGTGTTGAGTAATTCTTGGTGGGGTGTATCTGCTGTTACCCGGCAACCAATGTCCTACTGCCCGGCAGGAAATTCCTGATTTAGCAACATCTCCTTAACCATAAATCTTCATAAGTAGACATGTGATGATATTGATTTGGAGTACAGGCAATGGCCGACAAGAAAGAAACTAAAGAAGCCGAGGTCGAAGAGGGTGCCGAGGGTGAAGATGCGCCTAAAAAATCCAAGAAAAAGATGTTACTTTTCATTGTTTTACCGGCGGTAGTGGTTTTGCTTCTTGCTGTGGCTGGTGGTCTGATGTTTATGGGCGGAGATAAAGAATCAGAGATTGCCTTGGATGAGCATGGTAACCCTATTATTTCTGAAGATGCCGCTAAAGAAGCAGAATTGGCTGAAGCGGAAATCCCATTATTTTATCAAATGCCAGATATATTGGTTAATATTTCTGGTGAAAATGATGGCGAGCAATTGGTCTTGCAAATTAAGATGCAGTTGGAAGTTCCTGATGAAGATACTATCAAGACACTTGATGCGCTTCTGCCGCGTGTGATTGATCATTATCAGGCTTTTTTGCGCGAGTTAAGGGTCGAGGATATTAAAGGCTCTGCCGGTAATTATCGCTTGCGTTTGGAGTTGTTACGACGGGTAAATCTGGCGGTGCATCCTGCTCATGTGAATGATGTTCTAATTGAAAAACTATTGGTGAATTAGCTTATGTCCGGTGATGTAGATCAAGATGCAATGATGGCTGAGTGGGAAACTGAGGCCAATGGAGAACCTGCCGCAGGGGGTGATGGTTCATCTGGTGGCGCTACTGATGATGATGCTTTTGCTGCTGAATGGGAGGCAATGGTTGGTGATGACGATGGTGGTGGTGGTACATCTATTGATGCAGCTGCTGAGGGGCCAGGCTCCGAGCGTATCCTCAATCAGGACGAAATTGATAATCTTTTAGGGTTTGACGGCTCTGAAGATGATGAGGGTAGCGATAGCGGTATTAGAGCGATTATCGATAGTGGTTTGGTCTCTTATGAGCGCCTGCCAATGTTGGAAATTGTATTTGATCGCCTAGTTAGGATGATGACTACATCATTGCGTAATTTTACTTCGGATAATGTCGAGGTCAGCCTTGATAATATTTCATCGATCCGCTTTGGGGACTATCTTAACTCGATTCCATTGCCGGCGATTTTAGCGGTTTTTCGAGCAGAGCAATTGGATAATTATGGGCTGTTAACTGTTGATTCCAATCTGATTTATTCGATTGTTGATGTATTGCTTGGTGGCCATAGAGGTACCGCCGCCATGCGGGTTGAGGGGCGACCATATACCACGATAGAGCGGCAATTAGTGCAGAAAATGATCAAAGTGGTGCTAGAAGATGCACAAAGGGCTTTTGCTCCACTTACTCAAGTTGATTTCACCCTAGACCGTATTGAGACCAATCCGCGATTTGCCGCTATTGCCCGTCCGGCAAATGCGGCAATTTTGGTGCGATTGCGGATTGATATGGAAGACCGTGGTGGTCGAATTGAGCTTATGTTGCCATATTCGACACTTGAGCCAATTAGAAAACTCTTATTACAGCAATTTATGGGCGAGAAGTTTGGCAGAGATAATATTTGGGAAAGTCATTTGGCTTCGCAATTATGGTCAACCGCTATTGATGTGCAGGCGGTTCTTGATGATTATAAGGCTCCGCTTTCAACCGTAATGAACTTAAAAGTCGGAGATACTATTATGCTTAATGTTACACCGGACAGCGATATCAGTATTCGTTGCGGCTCAATTCCGGTTGCAACTGCTAAAATTGGACGTAAGGGGCATAATGTGGCGGTTCGTGTGTCTAAATCCCTTACTAGCCCATCTATTAAGCAGCAGTTATTGGAGCAACAGAGATGACATTATCTTTAGGCTTTGAAATTCTTGTAAGCATCTTACTGGTCATTACCATTGGTTATTGTTTCATACTTGACCGGCGGTTAAAGGCATTGCGATCCGGACAGGATGGTGTACGACAGTCAATACAGGATTTGGTGCAGGTCAGTCTTAGCGCTGAGCAAAGTGTCCATCGTCTGGCAAAGACTAGCGAGCAAGTTACAGAAGAGTTACAAGCCAGTATTATTGAGGCCAAGGCGTTAACCGGTAAATTACCAGCAGGAATGCTCAAGGCTAGAGGTAAAACTGGCCAAGACCGCATATTACCTTTGAATGAAGCTGCAGAAGATACTCAGTCCACTGGATTGATGGATCGTTTGAAGAGGGCCATATAAAGATGGCAATTCGTTTGTTTGTAATTTTGGCTATTCTTAGCATTGGTTTGGTGGCAATTAAATTATTGTCAATTTCCGATGGATTATTATCAACGCTTAATCCTGTGCAACCGGCATGGGCTGCTGCCGAGCCGAAAGACAGCAAACCAAAACCGCCCTCTAAAAGGTCTATGCCTGATATAACTGCTGATCCTGAGCCAGAAGAGACAGAAAATTGTAAAGCATCGGGTTTTGCCGAACAAGCTGGATTAAGTGAGCAAGAATTACGTGTGGTCATGCGCCTTAGCCAGCGCCGTGAAGAGCTTGATATGCGTGAGAATGATCTTGCTACTAGAGAGGCTGTTATAACTTTGTCCGAGGCGCAACTTGATGATCGTTTGCAACGGATTGATGCAGCTATAGCCAAGTACGACCAACGTATCGGCTTGCTCGATGAACAAGAAGAAGCGCGCATGGCTGTTGTGGTTAAAACTTATGAAGTTATGAAGGCAAAGTCAGCGGCCGTGATTTTCAATACACTTGACGAGAAAGTCTTGTTGCAAGTAGCAACTCGTATGAAGCCGCAATCAATGGCCAAAGTTCTGGCGGCAATGAATACAGCTAAAGCCTCAAGGCTTACTGTGCGTATGGCGGAGCAGTTTTCAAGGCCAGCTAATGCTGAAGCTTTACTAAACAACTCCGAGCCATTAGGCGGGTAAGTATACTAAAAACACTGAAAAACTTTAGTTTTTAGTATGCTCTATCTTCTGGATCCATCAACTTAACCAAAAACTGCTTCACACTTTTTCGGAAAGGACCTAGTCTTCGTTATGGGGAGGGC
>JAKITZ010000146.1 GCA_021647805.1 Robiginitomaculum sp. | reverse complement strand
TTAATTGCTTAGAAAAAGATTTGGCGGCAACTCCGATTAAGTAGGTTTTACGAACATTCCCAACTATCGGCAAAACAGCTTCAAGCCCGTCATCTTTTGGCAAGCCACCGGCAATCCAAAAAACATCCTCAAACGAAGCCAAGGCCTTGGCCGCAGCCTCGCCATTGGTGGCTTTACTATCATTAACAAGCAAGGTTTTGCCAAGTTTCCCCAATGATTGCATCCGGTGCTCAAGGCCATTAAATGAGAGCAAACCATCGGTAATTTTCTCTTTACTTAAACCAAGATTTCGAGCCATTGCATAAACCGCCGCAGCATTTTGCCAATTATGACGACCGCGAAGTCCCGCAGCTTCACCTAAATCAACCACCTGCTTTGAATGACCGTCCATAGCATCTATCAATTTACCGCCAACAACACAAACACCTCTGCTCAGCACAGTTTCCGCCGATATTGCGCAAACAGGAACATCTTCAAAACTTAACTCTGACATCACAGAAATAGTTTGCGGGTCATCTATCCCAATTACAATTTGGTCACAGGGCTGCTGGCGGGAAAATATTTGTTTTTTGGCAGTTATATAGTTCTCCATGCCGCCATGACGATCCAGATGATCAGCAGATAAATTAAGTAAACAAGTAATATCACACCGCAAAGAAGACGTTAGCTCCAACTGATAAGAGGACAATTCAACCACATATATTTGCCCTTTGCGCGGGCTTGGCAAATCAAGAACTGCCCTGCCAATATTACCACCACAGATCGCATCTAAATTTGCATTTTGCAAGACATGGGTAAGCAAAGCAGTCGTAGTAGATTTGCCATTAGTTCCAGTAATTCCGACAAGTTTAGGGCGGGTTTCCGGCTCTATTTTTGCCAAGACCCTAGCCAGCAATTCCATGTCTCCAATGACCGGCACATCACAGGCTTTGGCCAAAGCAACTATCTTATTTGGCGCGGGAAAAGTATGGGCAATTCCCGGAGACAAAACCAAGGCCGCTAAATCCGACATTGAACGCCGTGAAAGATCGCAAATTTCATCGACCACATCACGCGCTGCTTCTTGCTTTTCCTCACAAGAATCCCAACCAATAACGTAGGTGCCACCAGCCCTTAACGATCTGGCAGCGGCAATCCCAGTACGACCCAAACCAAATACCGCTACCTTCTTGCCTAAAAATTCATTGACCGGTATCAAATTTCACCTATCGCAGTTTCAATGTTGAAAGGCCTATCATTGCCAAAATAACGGCTATGATCCAAAACCGGATAACGATCGTCGGTTCAGCCCAACCCTTTTTTTCATAATGATGGTGTATCGGCGCCATGCGAAAAACCCTCTTGCCGGTTAATTTGAACGAAGTCACCTGCACGATCACCGATACCGCCTCAAGCACAAATAAGCCGCCAATAATTGCCAAAACAATTTCGTGCTTCACTGCAACAGCAATCGCCCCCAAAGCGGCACCAAGTGACAGCGATCCAGTATCACCCATAAATATCATTGCCGGCGGAGCATTCCACCATAAAAATCCCAGACCAGCCCCTAATATCGCACCAATAAACACCACCAACTCTCCAGTGCCAGGAGCATAAGGAAGTTGCAAATATTCTGTAAAATCAACCCGTCCAACAATGTAAGCAATCACGCCGAAACTACCCATGGCAATCATTAGCGGTACAATCGCCAAACCGTCCAAACCGTCAGTAAGGTTCACCGCATTCGAAGTTCCAACAATTATAAAAACCCCAAACACCAAGTATAACGGCCCGAGGTTAATCAACATATCTTTGAAAAAAGGCAAAGCTACCGAGCTTGCCAATGCACTATCGCCACCATTGTTTTTTGTGACAATTTGCATGATTACCCAAACAGCAATTCCGGCAATCAAAGCCTCTAATATTAACCGCACTTTGGCGGAAACGCCGCCATGGTGACGGCGGGTTACTTTATAATAGTCGTCCCAAAATCCGATAAGGCCAAACCCGCTTAGAACACCAAGTACAACCCATACATATTGATTACTTAAGTCCGCCCATAATAAAGTGCTGGTTAATCCTGAAAACAATATAAGGACTCCGCCCATAGTCGGAGTTCCGGCTTTTTCTATTATATGACTTTGCGGGCCGTCTTCGCGGATAGGTTGGCCATTTTTTTGCTTTTTCTTCAACCAGTTAATAATTGGCTTGCCGAAAATAAACGCCAATAATAACGAAGTAAATACAGCGGCTCCAAACCGAAATGATATGTACCTAAGTACATTAAATATCGAATAATCCTCGGCAAGTGGATACAACAACTGATACAACATTAACTATGCCCCTTTTCTTTGGATATTTCTGCGACTATTTGCAAAAGCCCCTTTGCAACCCGGTGTACACCGGAGCCGTTTGAACCTTTTACCAGCAAAATATCACCATCTTGCAACTCCGCATAAATCAGATCGACAAGATCAGCAATATCATCAGGTACTATTGCTTGTCGATTAAGCGGGAGTTTGCCGGCCAAATGCCTCATCAATTCGCCAACACACCATACTTTACATATTCCAGCTTGTTCAATTGGCCATGACAATTCACTGTGCAATCTGGCCTCTGTTGGCCCTAGCTCTAACATTTGCCCTAAAACCGCTAGTTTTCGCGGGGCATTAAATCGCGACAAAGTATCAAGGGCTGCTTTCATGCTGGCTGGATTTGCATTGTAACTGTCGTCAACCAATATCGCAACACCACCATCGACCAATTGCAATTCACTTAATGTTCCGCGACCATCAGGGGCTCTAACTTGTCGTAAATCCTGCGCCACCTGTTGCGGATCCAGACCTGCTGCCACAGCACTTGCCATTACCGCTGCAAAAACTTCCGACCAATGCATGCCAGAAACCGGAGCAGAAATTTCAATTCTTTTCCCGCGAATATCAAATGTTCCACTGGAACCAGTAATTGCGGTTTCCCAATTTACAATCCGAACATCACAATTGGCAGACGTTCCGAACCTCCATAAATTTTTGACCCCAAAACAATTAGCTTGCGCCGATAATATATCCACCATCGGCCCTGAACCCGGCAATACAGCAATACCGTCATCTGTTAGGCCGGCCCATATTGAAGCCTTTTCGCGAGCAATTGCCTCTATTGTCCCAAAACCAGACAAATGCGCCTCGGCAATTCGGGTAATTACCCCAATATTAGGGCGAACTATGCCAGATAAAGAAGCTATTTCACCCGGAGAATTAGTACCTACTTCAAACACCCCCCATTTACTGTTAGCTGGCATTCTGGCCAGCGACAGTGGCACACCCCATTGATTATTATACGATTGCACAGAGCTGTGAGTTGCCCCATCGGCAGTTAAAACCTTGGCCAATACGTCTTTCACACTGGTTTTACCAACGGAACCAGTAATTGCTATGCGAGTGGCGCTCGATCGTTTTCTAGCAGCAATGCCAAGCTGTGTCAGGGCTTGCAACGGATCGCTGACCAATACCTTTGCGCCAACAACATCATTACGAGAAACAATCGAGGCAATAGCTCCGGCTTTATTCGCGCTAGATACGAACTCATGCCCATCACGATCTACATTCAATGCCACGAACAAATCACCTTTGACCAATGTACGGCTATCGATAGAGACACCCGAAGCTTGCCAATCATCACCGGACAATAATTCTCCATCGGTGGCAGAAGCGATTTCATCACAAGTCCAAAGTGCAGATGTCATTTTGCCTTCTCCAGTAATTGCTTGGCAACTCGCACATCATCAAATTCAAACACTTGATTACCAACAATTTGGCCTTGTTCATGCCCTTTTCCGGCAATCACTATAAGGTCGTCCTTCATAGATCGTTCAATAGCATAAGCAATAGCTTGTTCACGATCAGCGATTTCTACTGCATCAGGTGCTGTAGCAAGAATTGCCGTTCGAATTTTCTGCGGGTTTTCAGTACGAGGATTATCATCAGTAACAATAACCACATCGGCAAATTCACTGGCGATCTGCCCCATCAATGACCGTTTTTTCGAGTCACGATCACCACCGCAGCCAAACACCAGAATAACTCTTTCTTTTGTATGCGGCCGGACTGATTGCAAAAGCTTTTTCAAGCCATCTGGAGAATGGGCAAAGTCGACCAGAACCGGGACTTGCGACCGACTCATACCTGCTAGTTCCAATCGACCGCGTACACCAATTAACTTCTCTAAAGCCGACAAAGCCTGCACGATTGCTGTGCCGGTTTGAATGGACAAAGCCAGCGCCAAGAGCGCATTGGACGCTTGGAATTCCCCTACCAATGGCAAGATGGTCGTATGCTCGTCACCCATTACCCGCAAATGCAGTTTTTGTCCGTGCGTCATGGGCTGAATTTCCAACAATTTGACTTCGACACCACTCCAGCCAACCCGCCAAACCATAAGCCCTTTTTGCTGGCAAATATCAGCCAGTTTAGCGCCGTATTGATCATCAACATTGATCGCCACCGGAAAGTTATCCGGCAGCAACTCCAAAAATAGCCGTTGTTTCGCGGAAAAATAGTCGGTAAAATCATTATGATAATCAAAATGATCTTGAGTTAAATTACTAAAACCAGCTGCAGACAAAACAACTGCATCCATTCGACGCTGATCTAACCCATGTGATGAAGCCTCTATTGCACAATCAGTAACACCTTGTTTCGCCAATTCGCTCAAATTCTGATGTAATGCGATGCAATCTGGTGTAGTATATCCCGATGGAATAACTCCGGCATCTGTTGTTAGCCCTAGCGTGCCAAGACACGCAGCTTTTCTGCCGGTATTTTGCCAGATTTGCCGTAAAAACTCCACAGTAGAACTTTTGCCATTGGTACCGGTAACTGCGATAATGTTTTGTGGAGAGTCTGGATAAATGATCGATGCCATTTGTGCCAACTTACGCGCTGGATCTGTAGCGACCAAAACAGGAATCTGGCAGTCCATCATCATCTGATCGCTAAGTATGGCAACTGCACCATTGCTGATAGCCATCTGGATAAACTCCCGCCCATGAACTTGTGTTCCGGCCAGAGCCGCAAACAAAAAACCTGACTGAACTTTGCGACTATCTAACGCCAAGCCAGTTACAAGAGCATCGCAACCATCTTGATCAGATACTGATAACCCAACCGATTTTGCAAGTTCAGACAGCTTCACTTCATTCTCCTACCTGTGCTGAAAGTTCAGATTCTGCAACTTGATCCGGCCTACTATACGGCGCATCAAGTAATGGCCCGATACGTTCAATGATGTTATGCACAGCAGGTGCAGCATTCCAGCCGGCAGTTTCCCAGCCAAATGTTGTAATTCCGCCTTGAGGCTCGTCAAGTAATACAAAAACCATATATTGCGGCGATTCCCACGGGAACACCGCCACAAATGAAGAAACATTACGGTCTTTGGCATAAGCAGACAGCTTTGAGTCCCATTTTTCTGCTGAGCCAGTTTTTCCGGCCACACCATAACCAGGGACATCAGCTTTTTTACCAGACCCCTCAATTACAACTCTACGCATAGCTGTTCGCACAAGCCGTGAAGTCTCTGGAGAGACAACGTATTTCGTTACCAAATTATCATTATCTGCCGGTAAAACAGTAAGCGGTACCTGTAAACCATTATTCACCACCCCGCTTAAGGCCGACACAAAAGATAATGGTGAAACCGACAACCCATGACCAAAGCCAATGGTTGCCGTTTTTATATCCGACCAATTATTTGAAACCATGTATGCATTAGCACTGCCTCTTAATTCTATCTGTGCCGGAGCCAATAATCCGAACCGCTCCAAATACTTCCGCTGGGCTTTAGCACCGGTTCGCAAAGCCAATCGCGCGGCTCCCTTATTTGATGAATGCACTAAAATATCTGTTGCGTTCATCGGGCTTGGCCCCGGATGAAAATCTTTTATTTCCCGACCAGCAATTACAAGTTTTTGTTTTACGTCAATATTTATTTCGTCCATTTTCATTCCTGATTCAAGAGCCATAGCCATCGTTAGCGGCTTGAACACCGAACCAAGTTCATAGGGATCTATCAAGGCGCGATTACGGCGATGATCAGGCGTTGTTGTGCTAAAGTGATTGGGATCAAAATCAGGCCAAGAGGCCAATGCCAGCACTTCACCAGTTGGAATATGTGTGACCAAACCAATAGCAGCCAATGGCTTGTGTAAAACAATCGCTTTTTGCAGTTCATCTTCCAAGGTGAACTGCACCCGGCTATCAATGCTCAATTTTAGATCATCCTCTTTGTCCCGCAAACGAGCCTCGAACGAACGCTCTACCCCAGAGGCACCAAAACCATCAGCATTTACCCAACCTAGCAAATGCGAAGCAAGTGAGCCATTTGGATAAACCCTTTTAACTTGCAACTCAAACGTCACACCGGGTTCTGAAAGTTCAAATATTTCCT
>JAKITZ010000145.1 GCA_021647805.1 Robiginitomaculum sp. | reverse complement strand
GATCAAATCCGATCCAAAAGCGGTTATAACGGTGAATAATCAATAAGATTAAGCTATAATGAAAAGCGAAATTAGAGGTAGGATGCAATTCGCGAAAGAGTACTTATTGTTCGCGAATGACAACAATAATGAGAAACAACAATGATAATTCGCAAATTTTTTCAGTCCGATATAAAAGCAAGCGATACAGTGACCGGCGAACGATCTTTCTTGGACGAACTGATCTTACTAGGTGCAGTTTTCGCGCTTGTCTTATTGCGACCCTTTGGTATGAGCAATATTAGCTTTGCTCAAAGTGTTGTATATTGGCTATTAATCTGTGTGATTGGTTATTGTTTATTTTCGCTGGTATTTTTTGTTTATCAAAAAACCTTAGCACGATGCAATTGGAAATACCCTTACCCTTTGATAGTTGCAACCGGAGTATCTGGGCTTTTAATGAGCTCTGTGGTTCCACTTATATGGTCGATGTTTTTTGGATTGCACATAGTATATACAGACGCTTTTTTCAGAATACTTCCTCAAATTCTTATAATTAGCACCCTTATTGTCTTAGTTTCTATGACAACAGACCATATTAAACGACAACGACGTTTGCTAACCATGAACTCCAGTGAACAAGACAATCAAAATGCTATCCAGATGTTTATGAAAAAACTTCCACGTAAAATACAAGGGGAACTTCTGTGTATTAGAGCTGATGATCACTACCTTAAAGTCCATACCGATAAAGGAAAGCATATGTTGCTGATGCCGCTCATAAATGCCACCAAGGAACTTGAAGGTGCAAAAGGTTTGCGCGTTCATAGATCATGGTGGGTGAACGAAAACGCAGTTCTAGGTAGTGTCAAAAGCGGAAACAAAATTTCGCTGATATTGAAAAATAACATTAGCGTTCCAGTGTCACGGTCTTACTTGAAACAAGTCAAAGATAAGAACCTTTTATAATCTGTACCCATCTGCACAACAGGTAAGTAACAAAAGAGCGTTTTACTGAAACCTTGCCGAGACAAGAATAACGGCTTAATTGAAAATCAGTACGGCTTGGCAATGAGAAAGTGAATACACAATGTCCGTAAATAATTCTTATCAAGCAGCTCCGGTAATTGTTGATCTAAAAAATGATTTTCTTAAACCGGTATCACCAGCAAATTTTCAGAAAACAGAATTACGGTATTTCAATCAACGCGCCGCCAAACAAATCGGTTTGGACGATTTAACCGAACAACAAAAAATCAACTATTTTGCCAAATTTGAACCATTACCAAACAATCATCAACAACCATTGGCAATGGCTTATCACGGTCATCAATTTGGTAGTTACAACCCAGATTTGGGCGACGGGCGCGGGTTTTTATATGCGCAATTACACGATAACAGCGGTAAATTGCTTGATCTTGGCACCAAAGGCTCTGGTCAAACACCTTGGTCACGGTCCGGCGATGGACGACTAACCTTAAAAGGAGCGGTGCGCGAAATATTAGCTACTGAAATGCTCGAGGCTTTGGGTGTTTACACCTCAAAATCATTTTGCGTGTTTGAAACCGGCGATCAATTATGGCGCAATGACGAACCGTCTCCGGCCAGAAGTGCGGTTTTAACTCGCTTGTCGCACTCAAACATCCGCTTTGGCAGCTTTCAACGACTGGCACATTTGAACCAAGCAGAAGAAATGCGGGTTTTGCTAAATCATATAGCCGATCAATATATGCCACATTTGCAACAACTTGACCCAGAAATACTGCCGATGGCATTCCTTAGCGAAGTCGCCACTAGTTCTGCTGACCTTTGCGCCAGCTGGATGGCTGCCGGCTTTGTTCATGGAGTGCTTAATAGCGACAACATGAACATAAATGGCGAAAGCTTTGATTATGGACCTTGGCGATTTTTACCCAAGTATGAGCCTAAATTTACTGCTGCATATTTTGATACAAACGGTAGGTACGCCTATGAAAGACAAGCCGAAGCCGTTAGCTGGAATTTAGCACGACTTGGCGAGGCTTTGAGCATTTTAGCACCAGTCGAACAATTACAACTGGCACACCAAAACTTTGCAGTTAAGTGGGAAACAGCATTGCCAGAAGCATTTTTGCGAAGATTAGGCCTGCGGCCAAACAGCCAACAACAAGATAAAAACTTTCTTCAAATACTGTCTGACACTCTGTTAACAACAGGATTATCATTTGAAGGCTTCTTCTTTGACTGGTTTTGCGGCGATGAAGGCAGAGCCTTAACCCGTCCTAATCTGGCAATTTATAACTCCAGCCAGTTCATTGATTTACGTAATCTATTAAATAATTACCAACCGGATCGCCCAAAACGCTTGCAACATGAATATTTTAGCGCCGAAACACCACAAACATTATTGATCGATCAGGTGGAAAGCCTATGGCAACCAATTGCACAAAATGATGACTGGCAAGAGTTTGAGCAGGTAATTTCGCGAATTGGTCAAGCGCGATTGGCCTATGATATATTTATATGAACTTTTCTGAATCACCTGTTCAGCCTACTTTCAGGTAAACAAATGCATATTCGATCTTGCCGAGGGACTTTTGAAAACCAAAGCAGGAGTCCAGACATGAAAACCATTAACTTAAAAACCGCTTTAATCGCAATATTTGCCATAAGCACACTAGGAGTAGCCGTTCCAGCATTTGCCGATGACAGATCATCGCGCAACGCCAAACCGCCCCCAGTTTCATCTAGTTATTATGATCGTGGTGGTTACCGCGATAATTACCGCGTCGATCGTGAGCACCGCAAATGGCATCGTGACCGGAAAGCTCGAAGCCGTTATTCCAACAGGAAAGATCACCGGCGGTATGACAATCGTAGATGGCGAGCCGAGCCGCACCATAGCCGCAATCGATATGAACGGCGCTACCCCAGATCATGGTACAATATTCGCGGCAAAATCATCAAGGTTGGCCGAGGTCGCAATGATGGTTGTTTTCGGGTGAAACGAGCCGGAAAGTATAACTACTCGCCAGCTATTGTTACCGTTCGTTATTGCGAGAACCGCTATGGTACGCCAATAAAAATCCACAGCTCTAAACGATTAGTGCGTTACACCAGACCAGCATATTATCGCTGATGACAACTCTAGAGTCGGCCAAGATTAATCTTGGCCGGTTTTAATTATTATTCTTCCAAAGCAAACAACTCGTTCAAATATATCGCCAGTCGCACACCAGCTTGACTTAACCGCTGATCAACAATTCCAATATTATTAAACGTGTATTCCCAAGAAATTATTTGCTGTTTCGGGTAAATCGTATCACGTAGTTTGGTGCTTTCTGCAATCCAAACTAATGGATCGGCATTAGACCAGTCACTTATTTGATCTTCGGTTATTTTTGACTGTAACCATTTACTCTTTTCAGAATAAGATAGTTTTTCGCGATCTACCATTGCGCTATCCCACACCGAATGCAAATTGGTCGGATTATCAAAATAAACCACCGAAAAACTATTACCTCCACGATCTTTACCATTACCGGCGTGTAGTGGCTGGTGCAAATCGCCAACAAGGTGAATAGTAAAACGAAGTGCCAAGGCTTTTTCATCGCGACTGGCATCAGGATCTTGCAGAACCGCAGCAAATTTCTTCAATGCAGTAACAGCGTCACCACGATCGGGTGCGCCGACTTGTTGATAGGTTTTATCCTTAGGAACTGTTACATAATGATATGATCTGGCTTCTCTCTGCCAAAACTTATCCGGGCTAGCACGCATAAAATCTGGCCAAGTAGAAGCCTCGGCCAAACCTTCAGTACCCAAAATTTCACGCACTTGCGATCTGGCATCTTCGCTTAACATCGGCTCGGCTATTGCGCCGGTAACACGATGACCGGTTGATCCCCAAGCCATAACTTGGCTGGCAAAAGCTGCTACTGATAAAACTATAATTAAAAACCTAAACATAAACATTCTCGCATTTGAATTTGAATAATTATTATGACACACTAGGGTAAAGACCACCAGCAAAGAGAAATTAAATGTTTATCATATTTCTGAAATTTTCTGACAATAAACTCCAAGCGGGTCAATATATGGACGGACATAAAAGCTGGTTACAAAAAGGGTTTGATGACCAAGTATTCTTGGTTAGTGGCAGTTTACAGCCCAATCAAGGTGGTGGAATTATTGCCCATAACACTTCCCTTACCGAGCTACAGAGCAGAGTAGATAAAGACCCGTTTGTAGAGAATAATATAGTGACAGCGCAAATTACCGAAATTACTGCTTCAAAAGTAGATCAAAAATTAGCATTCCTGCTTGAATGAAAATATATAACCTCATGCTCTTTCATCTTTCGAGCTTTCCATAACCACATAAGAGGTAATCGAGCTGATATGAGCAAATGTACCAAGCACATCAGTGTGAAAAACTTTATATGCCGCCAGATCAGCGCACTCGATCCGCAATAAATATTCGATAGAACCAGTTAAATTATGACATTCCCTGACTTCTGGGACTTGCGCTACAGAACGCTCAAAATCTTGCTGTGCCGGTTTGTTATGGGTTGAAAGCCCAACCCCGACGTAAGCTATAAAATGATTACCCATTGCCGCTGGGTCAAGCACCGCCCGATAACCGGTGATCACCCCAGAACGCTCTAACTCTTGCACCCGCCTTAAACACGCCGATGGCGACAAACCAACTCTTTTTGCTAGTTCGAGATTAGTTATCCTGCCGTTTCGTGAGGGAATACGCAATATATGTTTGGTTTGTGTGTCTATTTTGCTCATTAGTTGTGATAATAAGTACAAACAAACAAATAAAGCAAGAAATAACCAATTATTATGCCTAATATGCTGATATGACTTATCAATATATTACCGCCCTTACCATGTTCGCTTTTGTCTCTTCGATCACACCTGGGCCAAATAATTTAATGTTAATGGCATCGGGGGCAAATTTTGGCTTTAAGCGCAGCCTTCCGCATATGCTAGGGATTAGCATTGGTTTTTGCTTTATGGTTGTTTTGGTTGGCATTGGCCTAATAAAGATTTTTGACCTCTACCCGATCAGTTACACAATTATGAAGGTTGTAAGCGTTGGTTATATGTTGTTTTTAGCCTACAAAATAGCAAATTCAGCACCACCCAAAGACACTAAGAAAACTGGTAAACCATTTACTTTTTTGCAAGCTGCCGCTTTTCAATGGGTCAACCCCAAAGCATGGGTCATGGCATTAGGAGCAATTACCCTGTTTGCTTCATCACAAGAATTTTCTGCTATAGTTATGGTGGCGGTAGCTTTTGCTTTGATCAATTTCCCAGCTATTACAGTTTGGACAATCCTTGGGCAGCAAATGCGCCGTTGGCTAAACAGTAGATCAAAGTTGCGAGTCTTTAATTACACAATGGCAGCTTTGTTAATTGCTTCACTTTATCCGGTTCTTTTATAAACTCTTGCATGAAAGAATAATACAAAAGCACTTGCAAAATGTTCACACACCCTTATAACGCCGCTCTTAACTACCTGTCGGGCCAAAGGCATGCCTTGGCAGGTGTTTTCGCACCTTTCTCGATAGAGAAAATTATAGGAGAGCAAAATGCCAAAACTAAAGACCAAGAGCGGCGTTAAAAAACGCTTCAAGCTCACTGCCTCTGGCAAAGTAAAAAGCGCCCAGGCCGGAAAACAACATGGTATGATCAAGCGGACACCAAAACAGATCCGCAACAAACGTGGCACTACAACTTTATGTGCTGCCGATGCAAAGATTATCAAAAAATTCATGCCTTACGGCTGAACCAGTTTTTCTGATACCAAACCCAATTAGGAGCGCAATAACATGTCACGCGTAAAACGGGGCGTCACCAGCCACGCCCGCCACAAAAAAGTTCTAGCCAAAGCCAAAGGTTACCGCGGCGCACGGCGTACCCAGATTAAAGTTGCAAAACAGGCGGTCGATAAAGCCGGCCAGTATGCATATCGTGACCGCAAGGTTCGCAAACGGAATTTCCGCAAATTATGGATTGCCCGGATCAATGCGGCTTCTCGCATGCACGAAAT
Source organism: Robiginitomaculum sp. (assembly GCA_021647805.1). Lineage (GTDB taxonomy): Bacteria > Pseudomonadota > Alphaproteobacteria > Caulobacterales > Maricaulaceae > Robiginitomaculum_B. The sequence goes on along the minus strand of JAKITZ010000145.1, from coordinate 413 downwards.
GACTTATGGTAGGTTCATAAATGGCCTAACCCGTGCTGGTATCGAAGTTGATCGCAAGGTCATGTCTGATTTAGCCATTCACCAGCCGGCAGCTTTTGCCAAATTGGTGGAAAAAGCCAAGGCGGCATTGGCGTAAAGTCAGCCACCAATCGGTTTTTTTCACTCGTCTTCGCCCGTGGGGACGCTCTTGCGGGCACCAGCCTTTAGAGAACGTCGCCCATGGAAGATCTGCAAAATATTCAAGCCAATGTGTAAAATCAACATTGTCTTTATGGTCGTAATAATCACCCGTCAATCCAACAGCTTTAAAATAACGTGTGATATTCTGATTATAATAATTTTCAAAGCTGAAAATTTCAAACAGATCAAGGCTAGACTTTCCTAAAATTGCAGTGGTGAGTAAGCGCGTAGTC
>JAKITZ010000144.1 GCA_021647805.1 Robiginitomaculum sp. | reverse complement strand
CTTGACCGGAGGGAGACATTTTGATCCTTTTCTATATTAAAATCAGATAACAAGTCATTAGCAACAATAGTAAGATGATCATCGTTTGTCCCTAAAGCCGCCTCGGCCATACGCACATAGCGAAAAAACAGAGGCATGTCATGCTCCTCACAATAACCAATTCCACCCATAACTTGATGCCCTAGTCGCAAAATACGCCGGCTAGCCTGATTACACCACGCCTTATTCATAGCCATATCGCACCTTGTCGCTATACGATCGTCAATCATTGACCCGGTTTTATACATCATCCAGCGCGCGCTATCTAAATCAGTCATCATATCTGCACAATGATGCTGGATTGCTTGGAAACTACCAATAGCTTTGCCAAATTGTCGCCGCTCCTTGGCATATTCCACAACAATTTCAATAATACGGCTACAGGATCCAACCATCTCTGCGGTTTTTGCGACTGCTGAACGGAACATAGCTCGCTCAAGAAAAGGCCAAACACTAGCACCCTGACTTATCAGATACCTCTCGCTTACATCCACATTATCGAAACTAACCGCTACTGCACCATTGCCGTTAATAGTTTGCAAATTTGTTCTCTTGACACCTCGGGCATTGGCAGAAACATAAAACAATCCAATATCATCAACGGGTCTTTCGAATTTCCCCATACGAGCTGCGCATAAAAAGTAATCTGCAAAATAACCATCTGATACTAAGTCGATTGTACCATTTATGTTAAAGCCAGTATCAATATCATTCGCAGTAAGACAAATAGAAGAGACATCAAGTTCACTATTATCACCGCCTAAAATAACAGCCAACTTTACTGCACCAGATGTTATTAAAGGCAATATTTCTTCATTAGCTTTCTTATTATTCAGTGCTTTAAGAATTTCTGTTGCATACACGGCAGTTGAACAAAAAGGCAATGGCATAGTTACCCGGCCAAGTTCTTCCATCAAAACCAAAACATCAACAAAGCTACCCGAAAATCCACCATAGTTTTGCGGCACACCAATGCCCATAAACCCAAGGTCAGCCATAGCTTGCCAGCTATCTTGCATGTCGTCCTTAGTTATAGTTCGCAGGTCACGGATAAACTGGGCAGTAAATTTATCAGAAAAAAAGTTACGCGCAGTGTTTTGTATCAAACGCTGATCTTCGGAAAATTCAATATCCACTTTGCTCGCTCCCTGTAAACATACCGACTAACGGGGCAATCCCATACCACGTGTTGCAACGACAGTTTTAAGTATTTCACTCGTGCCCCCACCGATTGTATCTATCACCACCATTTTTGCTAATTTTGCTATTTCCCCACCAAGCGGATCACCGCTTGCATTATTCTCAAGACGACCTGTCGGACCCAAAATATCCAAAGCATGATCCGCAAAGCGCTGGCGCATTGCGCTGCCAAACAGCTTTAACAAAGACGCTTCATGATCAAGCGGCTTACCATTCTTCAATAAAGCAAAAGCTCTATCTTCCATTGCTTGCGCCACTTTAATTTCAGTAGCCATTTGCGCCAAATGCCGCCGCACATAAGGGTTGTTGCACAACAAGTCACCACCACGACTTGTTACTTTGGTATGAGCAATAATACGATTTAAAGATGGTACCAACCTAATTGATTGGAATAACATCAGTCTTTCATAGCCAAGTGCCTCGGCCATATAATAAAATCCCTTGTTAAGTTCACCAACAAGCCGTGTTTTGGGAACACGCACTTCGTCATAAAACACTTCATTCGTACGCTCACCGCCCAGTGTATCAATTGGACTAATTGTTATACCCGTTGCCCGTTGATCAACCACAAACAAACTGATGCCGCGGTGGCGTGGAGCGTCAGGATCAGTACGCACCGCCAGCCAGTGATAATCTGCAAAATGCGATTGAGTGTTGAATGTTTTCTGTCCTGATATGACAAAACTATCCCCATCATCTACGGCACGCATACGCATGGATGCCAGATCAGACCCCGAAGAAGGTTCAGTATAACCCAAACTAAACTCTATTTCACCACCTGCAATACGCGGCAAAAACTCTGATTTCATGTCTTCACTACCATGGCGAAGCATAACCGGGCCGCACATAAAACGAGCAACAATATTAGGCACAAAAGCCTCTCGGCGAGCAAACTCCTGTACCAAAATGTATTCATCAATAACCGTGCCACCACTACCGCCGTATCTTTCTGGCCAACCACGACCCAACCAACCTGTCTTACCAAGTTTTAGGGCAAACTCTCGCGCCTCTTTGCCCAGCCCCAAATCCATAGAGTGTTGGCGACATATTTCCGTGGTCAATTCTTGGTCAAGAAACACGCCCAGCTCAAACCGAAATTTACGCTCCGCATCGGTAGTTGTAAGATTAAAATCCATCTCGCCTATACTTGCCGTATTTCATTAGCCCAGAACTGCTTAAGAAAACCGTTTATTAAGTCCATTACTTCAGGGTTTTTTTCCATTTGCGGCATATGAGCTGCACCTTCGATTAAAGAAACATTTTCGACACCAGATAACAAATTTTCATCGAAACAAATAATGTCATCTTCCTTGCCAATAATTATTTGGGTCGGAACTAAAGATATATCTATATGCTCCTCATCAGGTTGCTCTTCTTGTATTTTGCCCGCAATCACACGCAAAGCTTCATCGACACCATCAAGACGTTTAAGTCGTAAAACGCTCTCAATCATATCGGTTTTCACCACGGATACATCAGAAAATAGTCTCTTCAAACATAGCTTCACCTCTTTCCGACGAGATGCAGCAACAAAATCATCAATATAACTGGTATCAACTTTTGTTCCCAGGCCATAATTGCTGAGAAGGCTAAGGCTTTTGATACGGCTCGGCTCTAACCTCGCCATTTGTGCGGCAATTGAACCACCCAAAGAATGCCCGACCAAACTGATTTCACCAACGCCCAATCTATCAAGGAACGCAAAAAACAAATCAGCGAAGTCCTTACTACCACCATGCATCACCTGTTTAGAAGATGTCCCGTGGCCAGGCAGCTCGACACTTATAACTCGATAATCAGTGGACAATGCCAGTGGAGCCCCACCCCAAGAAGATAAATTGCCGCCAAACCCGTGTATCAAAAGTACGCTTGCAGCCCCCTCTCCAACAGAAGTGTAGTGCAAAAATTGTCCATCAACTTCAATAAGCTCATCTACAACCTCGCTATTCGGTTCGGTTATATTCAAAACATCAGTATCACTGGAAGCGTATCCAGCAATGAAGTTAGAAATACTATCCTCCGACACATTATCTTCTGCAATTACACCAAGCAAAGTTCCAACCGGATGGGTCTCCCCTGATTTAACAAGCTGGCGCCTGAGTATCCCTCCAGCGGTAACATCAAGCACATTGGTTACTTTATCGGACTCTATTTCCACGATTTCGCCACCAGGAATGACCCGCTCCCCAAGGGAAACGAGCCACTCACCAACTTTACCACCTTCCATATCCATGCCCCACTTAGGTAACAGGATAAGTGTTATCGCATTTACCATGCTACAGACTTAGAACTTCAACTTGGTGGCAATGCCCCATTCAGCAGGTAGGCCGTAATAGCCTTCTATTAAGCCGAAACTATCAAGACTACTAGCGCCACCGTTCAAATAAAGCTCATTTGTCAGATTGGAGCCGTATAGGGCAACTTCCCAATTTGCGTCCTTGGGCGTCAGGGTGATGCGTCCGCCTAGCAGGCCGTAACCGTCCTGGATAAGAATGGGCGTATTGGGAGGATCAAGAGCCTGACTACTCATATAGGAATAATCACCACGTAGTGTGAGGTAGTAAGCATCCGACAGATCGAATGTGTATTCACCGCCCAAAGACATGGTGAATTTAGGTGTACGCATGAGCCGCAAATCGGCCGTAACCGTTGCCCCCGGGTTGAGTTCGCTGTATTTGGCGTCCAGCAAGCCGAGGGTCAAATCAACAATAAAGTTATCCGTCACCATAGCTCGCATCTCGGCCTCAAAACCTTTGACACTGGCCGTACCGGCATTTTCTGTTACCTGAATAAAATTGCCCGTATCGTCAGCCCGTGCAGAGGTCAACTGCATGTCCTCATAATCATAAATAAACGCGGCCATGCTCAGCAAAACCCGCCTGTCAGCAAAGCTGGTTTTAACGCCCACTTCATAGGACCAGACAAACTCCGGATTAAAACTATCAACCTCGCCTTGCGATGTCGGACGTCCGTTAAACCCGCCGCTTTTAAACCCGCGAGATAAAGATGCATATAAAAGAGTGTTGGCATTGGTTTGGTAATCAAGGCTGACTTTCGGTGACCAGGCACTCCAACTACCAAGAACGGTTGTTGGCGGAATAATGGCAACGCCTGAATTTACCCGGCTGTGATCAAGAAAATAATCTTTACTTTCGTCCGTATAGCGCAAACCGGCGGTTAAATTCAACTGATCCGTCAAAGCAAATGTACCGCTACCGTAAAGCGCATAGCTTTCGGCATTGATTTTGTTATAAATATCAAAATCCAGATCAAGACCGGCATTAATCGGGTTTCCAGCACCACCGGCACAGATGTTTGCCGGGAACGGCCCTGGACAAACAGAACCAGGAGCCAATGGTAAAATTGCCGCAGGCAAAGCCTCAAGGGCATTAAATAACCCCTCTGCAAGCCGCACGTCATTAGTATCCTTGGCTAGCTCTTTGAAATAATAAACCCCACCAACCCAATCAAGCTTACCGCCAAAACCTTTACCGCTCAACTGTAATTCTTGGGAATATTGTTGTTGCACGACCTTGTTATTAGTTTCCAAAAAGGCATTGGCTGTGCCGTCAGCATCACGGCCAAAATCCGCCGTCAATGTGCGCATAGCGCTGATAGACTTAAGCGTTGTCGAGCCAAAATCATAAGACATGGTCAGGCCGACGCCTGCGGTTTCGTTATCGTCCACATTAGGACCAGTGGAGCCATCTTGGCGCGGGTCTGCACGGACCACGGACGGCGGGTTGTTTGGCCCGCCAACAAAAATCCTCCACAAAGTCGCCAACGGCGCATTGGGGTCATATTGTATCACCACGTTTTCAGACGCAGTAGCATTACGCTTTTGGTAATCAAGCACCAGATCAGCCGTAAATACATCACTCGGCGCCCAGTTAAACATAGCCCGGCCAGCAAAACTGCGCTCATCGCCCTCGCGTTCACCGGTGGCGATCAGATCTGTATAGCCGTCTTTGGTTTTATACAAAGCCGAAAAGCGCGAGTTTAGATTCTCGCTGATCGGCGCATCCACCATAACCCGGCCTTCATAATAGTTATTCTTGCCGACCCGCAGCTCAACCTTGCCGCCGCTTTCCGCGCTTGGCTTGGCCGAGATCAGACTAATGGCACCACCAATAGTATTTTTACCAAACAATGTTCCTTGTGGACCGCGCAAAACCTCGACACGCTCAAGGTCAAGTAGATCCATAATCGTTGCCGTGGCCCGGGGATAATACACCCCGTCAATATAGATACCGACGCCCGGGTCAGAAGTGATTAGAAAATCCAGCTGACCAACACCGCGCAGATAAATGGTTGACGTACTTCCACTACCGCTACCTGATGCGCTGGGAGTAATGGTTAAATTGGGAACAAATCGCGATACATCCCCAATATTAGAAACGCCGCGTTTCTCCAAAATATCGCTCGTAAATGCCGAAATCGCAATCGGCGTTGTCTCAACGCTTTCCTCGCGCTTACGAGCAGTGACGATAATCTCATCAAACCCGGAAGATGCTTCATCTGATTGCGCTAATGCTACGCCAGCAGATACGCCAACGCCTGCAATAGCCAAAACAAGTCCCATAGCCGCCGACGACATCAACGATGACGCGGATTTTCTTTGATCAATAAAATGAATTGGCATAATTTCCCCTAAAAAATTTAACAATCTCGATAACAATATACCGATTTATGCGATTTACATAATCTATAGTATAATATTATACTCTAAATAATATTTATGCAAGCCCAATATATCCATCGCATAATTTACACACATCCCCACATGCCAGCTTGATGTAAGCTTGGTCATGACCTCTTTCGTGATTTGCTGGTCACACCTAAACTCAGCAGCATATCACGGATATGAATCCCCCCAATGCGCAATCATCAACAGCCAGGAAACTTAAGTTACTTGAAGCGGGAAATGCACCGTTCAAAAAAATTTGTGGTTGCGTCGCCAAACCACCGCCAACAAAGCATGCAAAGTAAAAGGTGATTCCACCCATGAATACACTGACCAACTCACAGCGCCGCGAGATTATGGGGAGATAATTATACTGAGAAACAGTCAGTGTGGTTCAACAAGCAATCGCCGGCTCAAGCCTACGCATTACGCTTGGGATTATTAGATGGGAGTATTGAGTCTATCATAAAGTTTGCAGCTAAAATCAATATGCATCATGCGGATGCGAAGCGGTTAATCCCCTTTGGGTATTTAGCTCCTAGCATTAT
>JAKITZ010000143.1 GCA_021647805.1 Robiginitomaculum sp. | reverse complement strand
GCCATATTATGGGTAGCCACTAATGCCGCGACCCCCTCTATGCGCACAAGGTCAAACAGGCTTTGGAAAACTGTTGCCGAAGTATTGGGATCAAGATTACCTGTTGGCTCGTCCGCTAGTAAAACTGCCGGTTTATTAGCCAAGGCACGAGCAATAGCTACTCTTTGCTGTTCACCACCAGACAATTCAGACGGTTGATGACTAATCCGTGCCGATAAACCCATAACCTCAAGTAAACGCGAAGCCTCCATACGACCCTTCTTTTGCGATATACCGGCAATCAACATTGGCATGGCAACATTATCCAATGCAGAGAACTCCGGCAAAAGATGATGGAATTGATAAACAAAACCAATTTTATCACGCCGGATGCGAGTTCTTGCCCGATCACTTAACCCAAGGCATTCGCGTTTACCTATCCAGACTTTACCGGAATTTGGTTTTTCCAATAAGCCAGCAGCATGCAATAAAGTTGATTTGCCAGAGCCAGAAGGCCCTAATAGGCCAACGATTTCACCGGCAGAAACTTCTATATTCACCCCGCGAAGAACATGTAATTCTTCGGCAGCAGTAGCAAAACTCTGTTTTATTCCCTCAAGGCGTAATATTGGTTTGTCGTTTTGCCTACTCATAACGCAATGCTTCCACCGGATCCATTTTTGATGCTCGCCATGAGGGATATATAGTCACTAAAACCGAAGCCAAAAACCCGAACGCAGCAATAACCAACACTTCATTCCAGTCAACCATTGCCGGCAATCGCGCCAGACCATAAACTTCCTCGTCAAACAATACGGTTCCCGGAGAGAAAAACCCGAACACCCATTGAACAAAATCTTGAATTGGATCAATAAACCAAGCAAACAAAACCCCAAGCACAACCCCGAAGAATGTTCCAAATACTCCGATGGCCGCGCCAACCATTATAAAAACCCTCATAATGGAGCCTTGGCTGGCACCCATGGTTCGTAAAATACCAATGTCCTTGCCTTTATTTTTAACTAACATCACAAGCCCGGAAATGATGTTTAAAGCGGCTATCAACACCACCAACATCAATATCATTCGCATCATGGTGCGTTCAATTTGCAAAGCCGAAACAAAACTGCGGTTCTTATCTAACCAATCATCAATCAGTATTGGCATGCCAGAAGCTTGGCGAATTAACGGCTTCATTTCCGGTGTTGCAAATGGCTCATCAACCCGTATTTCGATGAAGTCCGGTTTACCATTACGCTTAAAAAACAAATTTGCCTGCGAAAGCGGCATATAGACAAAATGTTGATCAAAATCGGCAAACCCCATCTTGAAAATAGCACCAATTCGATAAGTTTTCCGTATTGGACGGGTTCCAAACGGGGTCATTGTGCCACCTGAAAAGCTTAAAAAAGTTAAATCGTCTCCAACCATCAACCCAAATTTACGCGCCATAATGGAGCCAATAACCACCTCATTACCGCCATTGCGCCCAATTCCAAAATCATCGATTGAACCGGAGGTGATCTTGGTAGTTAATACATCAAGGCTGCGTAATGCATCTGGCTCGATCCCAAACACTAACGCCAATGAACCGTCACTGGCTATTGGCGACATGGCAGCAGCGCTGCCAAAAATCATTGTTCTAGCGCCAGTTACACCAGAAATCTCAGCTACTCTTTTTCGCAAAGGCTCTATTTCTTCTATCTCCATAGAGCTGGTATATATGAAAATATGCCCCTGCGCTCCGGTCATAATGTCTATGACCTTATTGCGGTAACCGTTCATCACCGACATCACAATGATCAACACCATCACCGCCAACATTATACCAAAAAAGGAAATTATTGTGATAAGAGAAGCGCCGCCAGTTGATCGCTTTGCCCGTAAATACCTAGCTGCTAATCGACGCTCAAACAACGAAAGAGGTATAGCTCCCTTGCCTGGTTGTTTAATGGTTTTGCTCATAAAGTTGCCTGCGAATGACGGCGGATAATTTCTGTCACAGCATCATCAGGGGACAATTCAACTCGCTCACCGGTGGCGCGATCTTTTACTTCCACCACGCCTTGTTTTAGCCCACGTGGACCAATAATAATCTGATCCGGAAGGCCGATTAAATCCATTTGCGAGAATTTGGCTCCGGCACTGGACTTGGTATCATCATATAGTGGGTCAAGCCCGGCAGCTCGTAATTTGTTATACACATCTTCGCAGGCGGCATCGGTTGCCACATCTCCCGGACGCATGGACAAAATTCCAACATCAAATGGTGCGACAGAACGCGGCCAAATAATTCCGGCATCATCATTAAACGCCTCGATCAACCCGCCAACAATTCTTGAAACGCCGATACCGTATGATCCCATATGCACCGGAACTTCGCCATTTTGCGGATGGCTGACTTTGGCTTTCATTGGCTCAGAATACTTGGTACCAAAATAAAACACCTGCCCTACCTCAATACCACGAGCTGAAACTTTTTTGTCATCAGGGATCGCCGCAAATGCCTCGGCATCATGCACATCTTCGGTGGCGGCATAAAGCGCGGTTCTTTCATCAACAATGGCTTGCAAATCGCCATCAAAGTCTACATCAATCCCCGGAGCAGGAATTTCCAACAAGTCCCGATGGCAGAACACTTCTGACTCGCCGTTTTCAGCTAGAATAATAAATTCATGCGATAAATCTCCACCAATAGGCCCGGTTTCAGCCTTCATCGGAAAAGCCTTTAATCCCATTCTGGCAAAAGTGTTCAAATAAGCCACAAACATCTTATTATATGATTTGATTGCGTCTTCTTCAGTGAGATCGAAAGAATATGCGTCTTTCATCAAAAACTCACGACCACGCATCACCCCAAAACGAGGTCGCCTTTCGTCACGAAACTTCCATTGAATGTGATAAAGAATTTTTGGTAATTCCTTGTAAGACCTACAGAAATTCCTGAAAATTGATGTAAGCATTTCTTCATTTGTTGGTCCATACAACAATTCACGATCATGACGGTCTCTGATCCGCAACATTTCATCGCCATAATCATCATAACGCCCGCTTTCACGCCATAATTCAGCCGGCTGTATAGTTGGCATCAACATCTCAATACCACCAGCACGGTCTTGTTCTTCACGGACGATTTGTTCGACCTTTTTGAGCACACGAAAACCCAGCGGCAACCAAGAATAAATTCCGGCACTTTCTTGGCGCATCATTCCTGCGCGCAACATCAACTGATGAGAAGCAATTGCCGCATCAGCCGGAGTTTCTTTTAGGGTTGGAAGAAAGAATTTCGAGAGTCTCATGGAATTGCTTACCTAAATTATGAATAGGTTTGATAAACCGGACTTATAGCTATTGTCCACCATTCAACGAAGACAAACAAGAAAAGAGCGGTCGGAACAAGTTCCGACCGCCCAAGTTTAGTACGTCATCAAGCAAATGCCAGCGAGCGAGCTGCTCAAACTGACAGCTCTTGCATGACATGCCCGCTAAAAAAAACAACCGCAATAGGGATATAACTTGCTAAAAACAAACATTCTTCGGCCTTTGTGGTAAAAATACAGCATTTTAATCAAATTTAAGGAATAAGTTTCCAATTCAAACCGAAGTGAAACTATCAAACGCACCCAATGCCAAAGCAATTCTAAAGCCAATAAAAACAATAATGGCAATAATTGTAGTTATTAGAAATTTTTTCCCGACCTTTGATTTAATAGGCGCGCCCGGTTCAGTGCCTTTGCTGCTTTCCCCATCTTCCCATTGCCCCCTGACCCCAAAAGGCAAGATTACAAATAATACCACCCACCAAATTATAAAGAAAATCGCAAAACTTGTTAACAATCCCATCTTAACTCTCCTGTGCTTTTTGTGGCTCTTGCATTAATTCGACCAACACCCCGCCGGAATTTGCCGGATGAATAAATATTACCGGCACGCCATGCGCCCCCATTCTTGGGCTTCCATTGCCCAAAACTTTAGCACCACGGCTTATCATACCATCTCTGGCAGTGGTTATATCCTCGACCTCAAAGCAAATATGGTGTTGGCCACCAGATGGATTGCGCTCCAAAAACTTGGTGATCGGGGAATTATCACCCAGTGGAGCAATTAATTCCAGCTGTCCGTTTGGTAAATTTATAAACTTCACCCTTACCCCTTGCTCTGGTAAATCAAAGGCATCTTGCGCATCTATCGCCCCGTAAAGAGCAGCCCAGTTTGCCGCTTCTTTTTCCACGTCATTGGTAGCAATACCAATATGGTTGATCCGTCCAATCATGACATTTTCCTATTCATCGGCTAAAACAATTATCTCAATATGCGGAGTTTTACCCCAAACCCCGCGCGCATAGCGTTTTATCTTACGAAACACTTCTGTTTCTGCGGAATTTCGATCTTGTTGTTGTTTCGATTTCAGTTTTGACCAAGTAGAGCCGGCAAGTTCTTCGATCTCGTCCAGCACCTGATCAAAATCATTATCATACGGATCTGGCAGGCCAGATATTCTGGCTTCGGGAATTCCACGCAAACGATTTTTACCATCAACAGCAAAACAAACAACCAGCATACCACCAAAGCCAAGGTATTTGCGCTCTTTTAACGCCCCCTCGCCTTCAGCAACAATTACCTTGCCATCACGGAACAAACGCGCCGCATAGACCTCATCAACCAGATCAGCACCAGATTGTGACAGCTGGATCATATCACCATTTTTAGGTACAAACCCATGCGGTATCTGTAGCTCTTTCGCCAGTTTACCATGTTCAATCAAATGTCGTCGTTCACCATGCACAGGAATAGCAATTTTTGGCCTGACCCATGAATACATCTGTCGTAATTCATCACGGCACGGGTGGCCAGAAACATGAATATGCTTATCTTTCTCGGTAATGATTTCCACGCCTTGTTCAGCCAAAGAGTTCTGCAAAGCAAAAATAGATTTTTCGTTCCCCGGAATAACCCGTGATGAAAACAGCACCGTATCGCCATTGCTAAGTTTTACGTGGCGATGAGTTCCAGCGGCAATTCGTGACAATGCAGCTCTTGGCTCACCCTGCGAGCCAGTACATAAATAAAGCACATTAGCTTTTGGCAAGCTTGAGGCTTCGTCCTCATCAATGAACGCTTTGGCATTGGCAAACAGTCCCACATGACGTGCTGCCCCCATCATTCTGTGCATAGAGCGCCCCACCAGACAGACCGTTCTATCATTGGCCTCGGCAGCTTCAACAGCAGACTGCATTCTTGCAACATTAGAGGCAAAGGAAGCTATTGCCACTGCGCCTTTTTGCTCGCCAACCAGTTTGATCAAGTTTTCGCGAACGCCAGCCTCTGAACCAGCCTCGCCCTTGGTAAAGACATTGGTCGAGTCACAAACCATTGCCAGTACATCTTCGTCGCCTAATTGTTTTAATTTTTGCGCGTCAGTAGCACTACCGATCAATGGATCATCATCTAGTTTCCAGTCACCAGTATGATAAACCGTACCCAGCCTCGTGCGAATTACCAAACCATTTGGCTCTGGTATTGAGTGAGTTAAAGTCACCAGTTCCAGATCGAAATCGCCCAAAGAAAAACGGCTACCCAATGGAATTTCATGCAATGGCACCTTATCAAGAAGCCCATATTCAGCAAGCCGATCCCGCACCAAATAAGCGGTAAATGGCGTAGCATATACCGGCACTTGTAAACGATGCCAAAGCGGAGCAACTGCACCCATGTGATCCTCATGGGCATGGGTTAGAATAATCGCCAACAAGTCTTTTTTGCGCTCTTCAATAAATGTCGGATCAGGATAAATCACTTCAACGCCCGGAGTTGAACTATCGCCAAATGTCACCCCGAAATCAACAATGATCCACTTTTCGCGCCCCTTTGGTCCAAATCCGTACAAATTAAGGTTCATGCCAATTTCATTGGATCCCCCCAATGGCACAAATACCAAACGATCTTTATTCTTAGCACTCATTATGCACCTACATTCTGACGATAAATTTCCAATAGTCCACGAATGGTCAAATCGCTCTCAAAGCGTTCAATTTCTTTGGACGCTCCATCGAACAAGGGCGAAACACCGCCAGTTCCAATAACCGTCATTGGCTTACCATATTCATTTTTTATCCGCCTAACTAAACCGTCAATCATTTCCACATGCCCCCAAAATATTCCGGTTTGCATAGCATTGACTGTATTTGCGCCAATAGCTTTTTTTGGTTTCTGTAATGCAATTCTGGGCAGTTTTGCCGCCGCATCGTGTAATGCCTCAAGCGACAAATACATTCCAGCAGCAATTGCACCGCCAATAAAGCGATCATCATCTGTCACCACATCAAACGTGGTTGCAGTTCCTGAATCAACCAATAACAATGCACCATCAACTAAAGTTCGTGCGCCAACAGCATTGACCAAACGATCAGCCCCAACCTCTTTTGGATTATCAGTGCTGGCAATAACACTTAGATCAACACCGTCCTCGCCAACTATCAACGGCTCACAATTCAAATACCTTCTGGCCA
>JAKITZ010000142.1 GCA_021647805.1 Robiginitomaculum sp. | reverse complement strand
CCAAGCACACCCGACGCCCCGCGTACCGTTCCTGCGCGGCTCATGGCCAAGATTAACCGAAAATGATCCCAATTGTCCATTGGTGCATTATTGCACCAATAAAGACGCAAATCAATCCACGACAGAGAAAAACTATCCAGCTACTTATGGCTTACTCACCCCTTCAGGAGACCAAACGACATGCCCGTTTCAAAAACCAGATCAATCCTCATACAGACTTGCGCCGCGTTCACACTCGCTGTGGCAGGTTGCAGCACATCCGCACCGGTCGCCGACACATCCGCGCCCAACAATGCGGCGATTTACGCCCCGAAAACAGTGCAGCAAGATTTCAAGAAAGGTCAGGTTTTGTCCTTTGTTGTTATTGATGCCAAGAAAGGTGATGCAGCCACTGCGGCACGGAACAAATACTACGAGACGGCATTTTCGCTCTCAACCCAATTTGGTTTAAATCGGCGTATGGGCTTCAATGTTTTGGCTGTGCCTGTGGGCGAATTTAAACCACAATTCGCCGTATTATATTCCTGGCCAAGTGCGGCTAAGGAAAGGCAGTTCAGCGCCCATCCGGACTGGCCCGCGATCAAAGCAACCCGCCCGAATATATGGAACGAGTTGCGTGTATATAATGATGTGCTCAAACAAGATGTGACCCTGACATTTGATGCAAGCAAAACCTATACTTTGGCCGCCGCATGGATAAACCCCGAGCATCCAAATGACTACGAAAAATATCTGTCCGGTATTCAAGATGCCGTCACCAAGTCGGGCGGCCGGTTTATCTATAAAATGTATAACCCGACTTTTGAAGCCCATGCCGCACCCCAAGGTGCGCCCGATCAGGTTTTATTGGTAGAATGGGACACGCCAGACGGGCTAGACAAATTTCGTAAAACCGCAGGCTTTAAAGCCAATGCAAAATATCTCGGTAGCGGCACGACATTGTTCGAACTGTCTGTCCTGTCCCCAGTGGTGGGTTAGACAGTTTCCGGTGTGGAGTTGAGAAAGTCTTCAAAATTGGCAATCATGGTAATTGCTGCCCAAAGCAGCCCTCTTAACTGTTAAGAATCACCGCCACTATGCAGAGCAAATATCACCAGAGCTTTAACTTATATGCTTTCCCGATGATGCGACCGGCATTGATCCAAATGTACAGATAGAGCCGATACCTGATATTGTCCGTCTTCATATAAAATGAGACAAATTTAAACCTCCTACCAAAAGGAATTGGCACAACAATACTTGCAATCAACAGGAAAAATTATTTTAGGGGCTGTCCCAAATAACTAGTTCAAATACACCTTAACCCATTGCTTTAATTGCTTCAATTGGTTTGTTTTTATTAGAAAATTTTGTAGTGAAAGGGACTTTGGATCAGAAGGTAATGGTGCGGGTAAGAGGTGAAACCTCGAATCACACCTCGCGCTCAAGTAGCGAGCGTTCGCGTCGCGGTAGCGCAACAAAGATGGTGCGCCTTGCGGAACCAAGCTTGAACCAATTCATTGATGTTTTAGCAGAATGGGATAGCGAACTTAAAGCATTAAATGTACCAGAGTTAAATGATCCGGGGATGGAACCATGAGCCGCCCTTCGGGGTTGGCTTCTTTCAAGCGGGCTGCGAATGCCACTGCAAAACCAGTAGCACCTAAATACCCGCAGCCATATTCATTACGGCTCACATATGATGAACGTGCCTTGCTTGATCGTGCGGCTGGAAAGCTGCCTTTGAGCGTTTATATTCGCTCAAGACTATTTGGAGATACAATCTCCAAGCGGTCTTTCAAACATCCACCCAGACGCAAACGCCTGCCCTCCTATGATCAAAAAGCCCTTGCCCAGCTTCTTGGTGCATTGGGACAGTCACGACTGGCCTCGAATATGAACCAGATCGCCAAGGCGGCGAATATGGGTGCATTGCCTGTTACCGATGATTTGGTGGCAGAGCTTAGCCGTGCCTGTGCTGATATTGCGACCATGCGAAGTGACTTGATCTCTGCCCTTGGTATCACGGCAAAGGATGGAACATCCCCTTTCGCCAAGGCTTCGGAGGACTGACGTGATCCTTGTTGGTAATCAGCGCGGCGGTTCGCAAGATTTGGCGGTGCATCTGATGAAACCAGAGAATGAGCATGAAGCCTACGGCGCATTCAGGCAGGATCGTAAAGATATGGATGAGTTAGTGTTTGCGCATATCAAAGAACGAAAACATATTGAGATATTCAAATTGCGAATACAGGAAAGAACTAACCATATGCGGCAAGATTTAAAGAGGGATCGACAAAACTATATGAGAGGTCAGTCACCAGAGTCATAATCAGCAAACAAGGTGTGTAATAAGTGTGTATTATTTCTTGACTAATACACACAATATGTGTAAATATAGACAGTGAGGATGAATAATGAACAGCAGGCAAATCATTAAGGCGTTGAAAAAAAATGGCTGGTTTGAGGTTGCCCAAAAAGGTAGCCATGTTCAATTCAAGCATTCTAAGAAAAAGGGGCGCGTCACGGTTCCTCACCCGAAGAAAGACCTTCCCAAAGGAACGGTTACGAGCATTGAAAGGCAAAGTGGACTTAAATTTTAGCCCACAAATTGAAAGAGGATAAGCACATGGATTATATCGCAATTATTCACAAAGATACAAATAGCGAGTACGGCGTTAGCTTCCCTGATTTTCCGGGATGCGTAACGGCTGGAAAGACTTTGGAGGATGCCAAAAATATGGCACACGAAGCCTTGGCATTTCACATTGAAGGCATGGTAGAGGATAAAGAAACCATCCCTGCCCCATCCCCTTTGGATGATGTCATGACCGATTCCGTTTTTCAAAGCGGGGTTGCGTTTATTGTCTCTTATGCAGGCCGACCAAAACAAGTGCGTTTTAATGTCTCCGCGATGGATGACGCGCTGGCAGCGATTGATGTCGCCGCGCAAAAAAGCGGCCTGACGCGCTCGGCTTTTATGGTGCAATCTTCCCTTGAAAAAGCGGCATTAGCTTCATGGAAAGAACTTTAAACCTTGTTGTCATGGTCATACTCACAAGATTTTAAAAAATACACTTAATACAAAATTCAGTAGAAAGTGGGTTTTGGCTATTACTTTCACTCGCTATAAAGTGCTTCAATGATTGGGCAATCGGGAGCATCGCCTCCGGCACATTCTTTTGAAATGGTGTTCTCGCACCTAAAAGAACGAAAACAGATAGAGATTTTCAAGCTACGAATACAGGAAAGAGCAAACCATATGCGGCGTGGTTTGGATAGAGATTTGCAAGTCTATCGAAACCAAAACATACCAGAGATATGATAAGGCTCCAGACACCAAAAACATCTTTTGACAAACTTTGCCAAAGTATGCCATAGTATGCCATAATAGAACTATACAGGAATAAGGATAAGAACATGGCTACAATGAATGTATCTCTACCAAACCCAATGAAGAATTGGGTGGAATCGCAAGCCGAAACAGGCAAATACAGTAATTCGAGTGATTATGTGCGTGACCTCATTCGCCGTGATCAAAGACGGGCAGAAAAAATAACTCACATGCAAAAGCTTGTTACCGAGGGTATCGAAAGCGGCGTAACAAAAAGCACACCTGATGAAATTCTTGCGCAAGCGCGTAAAATGGCGGGTGCGCAGTAATACATGCCTTATGAAATAAGCGAGCAAGCAAAAGCGGATATGTTGCACATGTATATAGATGGTGCGCAAAAGCACAGCGTTGATCGGGCAGAAAGCTATTATGCTGGTTTAATTCGACAGTTTGAGATACTTGCCCTCAACCCCAGACTTTACCATGAACGCACAGAAATCACACCGCCAGTACGTATCTTCCCTTACGGCGTTCACAACATTATTTATACCGTAAGGGACAACGATACTGTCTTTATCACCCGCGTTCGTCATGGGCGTGAAGATTGGCAATCTGATAGTGAATAATGGTATTTGGCATTAGCGATATAAAAAAGGACAGGCGGGAACATCTTTTGATTATTTTCTTAAAAGTGAAAGCCGTTATGAGGAAGCCCCTGGTTCAGGCTCAAATGGCAAGCGCGAAGCAACTTTGATGCGTGTATGTTTGAGTGCCTCAAAACGATGAAACACCTTACCTACGATAGCATCAAGGGGGACCTCTTCTTCTATCACCCCCTTACCACTAGGCGATAAGGTTCTAACCCATACTTTATTTTTATCTCCGGAATATACATCGGCATCTTGAGTCCCTACACGCCGTAGGCACAACCAGCTATCATCAATAGATTGTACATCAGTACCTTCGGACTGAGCCATTTTTGTTTTCACTGCTTTTACTAAGACGGCATAATGATCTTCCAGTGTATCGCGTGCCGTTTCCAAAGAATGAAAATGCGCTAACAGTTTACCGCCTAATTCGCCATGCTCGGCGATAAAGGCGGCAATCTCGGCCACGCTATCAATGCCTTGATATTCAGCAATGGGCGCGATATTGTTGCGCACTTGCAAATTCGTTCAGAGATCAGCGCGGCGGGCGGTGAGCTTATGTCGCCCTCTATTGAGTTTTCTGATGATCCATCGGCGCAACTTCCTGAAAAAATGATGGCGTTAATTGTCGAACAAGAGCGGATCAATAATGCCAAGCGCGGCACATCGCGCATGAAAGCCCGCATGAAAAATGGCCATTACGTATTTCCTGCCCCGCCAGCTTATAAGTACGTTAAATCCAGCGATGGCAATGGCGGCAAGGTTTTAGTACGCAAAGAGCCACAAGCCACTATTTTAGCCGATGCTCTTAATCAATTTGCCCGTGGCGGGTTGGCCTCACAAATGGAAGTGAAACGCTATCTTGATGCCCACCCTGGTTATCCCAAGGGCAAAATTGGCAAACAACGGATCAGGGATTTACTCACAAGGGTCGTAAATGCGGGATATATTGAATATGAGCCTTGGGGCATTGCACTAACCAAAGCCAATCATGAACCGCTTATATCGTATGAGACATATCTTAAAATACAGGAGCGCTTAAAAACCAAGCCCAAACATGCGGTGCGCCTTGATGTTAATCCTGAATTTGCGCTTCGTGGGCATATACATTGTGCGGACTGTAACCAGCCATACCGCGCCGCCAACTCGAGAGGCCGTAACAAGCATTATGCGTATTTTGTATGTCAGACAAAGGAGTGTAAAATCTACGGCAAGTCCATTCGCAAAGAAAAAATTGAAGCTGAGTTTATTACTCTGCTCGACAATCTCACACCAAGTGCGGATTTTGTTAACATGATTAAAAAGATGATGCGGGTAATTTGGGAGCGCGAAACCAAAGGGCTTAAAACCCGCCAGCGATCTGCCTTAGCTACCCTTACGGCCTTAGAAACTAAAATGGCAGCATTGATAGATAGAACAGTCCAAGCCACACAGCCTGCGCTTATAGCCGCTTATGAGGGCGAGATCAGCAATTTAGAAAGCCAGCGCATTTTAAAGGTGGAACAATTAGAGGCGCTTACTCAAAATAATAACAATAAAACACAAGGGTTTGACGAAGCTTATCGAACCGCCCTGCGATTCTTTAAAAACCCACGCTATCTATGGGACTCTGGGCATATATCGCACAGGAAAGCCCTACTAAGAATGACCTTTGCCGACCACTTAACCTATTGTCGTGAGAAAGGCTATCGAACCGCAAAGACAACTCTACCTTTCCTAATAAATCAAACACTTAGCTCAAACAAAGGAGATAAAATAATGAATTTTACACGAAAAGAAAATATGGTGCCCCACAGGGGACATAGATGGGCACTGGTATGAAACAGTTGATTTATAATAACAACCCATTGATTATTAACAAGAAAACCAAGTGCTCATGAAGCAGCCCGCAAATACGCGTGCTGTAAATTGGCCCCTACGCTCTGGCCAACAACCTGGCAGATTGAGATGGTGTGGTGAGAAATCAGAGCCAGCGTAGTTACTGCACTTTTTGCCAGTGAGTTGCTGTAAATCGCTCCCAGCCGTGCCCAACTACAAATTGCACGCGGTACGTCAGTCCTGCAAGAACTGCTTTAGGCGGTCCCGACAGAGGGTTAGCATTTGTTCAGCCTTGGCAATGTTGACATCGCCAAACTGAAGTTCGCTTGGCAACGAAACTGCATTTAGCCCTTCTTCGAAACCTGCCAGCAGCGCGTCCATGGCTTCACCGGTAGCCGAGGCATTGATGCCACCGGTAGCGGCGAGCTTCAGGAAATCGGCGCGTTTTAGTCGATCATCTTTCCCGGCCAGCTTGAGGGCCATGTGATCATTTTCGAGTTGTGGGAAAACCCTTGTCGTCACAGCGTCATAGAGAGGGGCAATTCTGACACTGTCAAAGCTGGCGTCACCAGGCTCAGCAATTTTCAGGAGCGCCATGTTTTTTAGATGCATATCTCCGTCAGCTATCAGCCATGCAAAGAGAGAGCGCCGTAAAATTGTCAGAAGGTCCTTTTCGGGGGCCGTCGACAAGGGTCTCAAAGCCCGCATGATTC
>JAKITZ010000141.1 GCA_021647805.1 Robiginitomaculum sp. | reverse complement strand
CACCAAGTTTATGAGCGGCCACGGTCATAGTGTCAGCACCGGTTTGGCCAAAGTTTACCGGAATTTTCCCAAATGCTTGCGCCGCATCAACATGCAAAAAACCATCAGCTTTGCGTACAATTTCAGATATTCTCTGTAACGGCTGAATTACTCCGGTTTCATTATTTGCCAGCATAACCACCGCCATGAACGGTGTTTTTTGCTGTAATACAATTTGCTCAAAAGCAGCAATATCTATCAAACCATCAGCAAGAATTGGTAAGTATGTGATACTTGCGCCGCTTTGCTCGGCAGCTGTTAAATTGCTGGGGTGTTCACAAGGAGAGATCAATAACGATTTCACCCCTAAAACATCAACAGCATTTCTCATTGCCAAATTATTGCTTTCGGTTCCGCCACTGGTAAACACCAAATCATCCGGACTACATTTAATTGCTTTGGCAATTTGTTGCCTTGATTGCTCTAAAACCTGCTTTGCGCTGCGACCAAACCCGTGAACAGAAGAGGGGTTTCCCGCCCTTTCATAGGCAGCAACCATTGCCTCTAATGCTGATTTTCGCAAAGCAGCCATGGCATTATAATCTAGATAAATGCTCATTATTTTGACCCAAGCATATCGTAAAACCTAGCACCACCTGCGGTACCAATAACCCGCCGCTCCAGCACATCAGCAAGGGTTATAGAATTTAGGAACAAATATATATGCTGCCCCAACTCACTCCACAGATCATGCGCCAAACATTTGCCGGTCTGCCCCTTGCAATCAAGACCGGTATCGGGGCGACATGCGGTGGCTTTAATATTCTCATCAACAGCCAAAACAATATCGGCAATCGAAGTTTGATCAGCACTACGCACCAAAGAATAACCACCACCGGGTCCGCGAATACCATGCACCACTCCGTTACGACGCATCTTGGAAAACAATTGTTCAAGATAGGACAAGGAAATGTCCTGCCTATCAGCGATTTCTGCCAAGGTGATCGGCTTGTCGGTTTTCATCGAAGCCAAATCAGCCAGAGCAATAACGGCATATCTACCTTTTGCACTTAGTTTCATAACTTTATTCACTTCCCTGCTCGCCAGAACTGTACCTTGTGTGCTAGAACGCCGGCTGATTTGTAATGTTGCAGAATCAACACCATCAAATTGAAACCTGAATTAACTATACCTGACTATTTTAGTCAAGATTTATTGAATGAAAAACGCTTTTTTTTCACGTCAACCAAGCATATAACCATAAATACCAGACTAAAGTAATCGACAATTAAATCACAAGAGACATTTACATGCCAGAAGTCATCATCCCCGGCCCCGAAGGTAGATTAGAAGGGTTTTACCACCCTTCAACAGACCCGAACGCTCCAATAGCACTTATTTTACATGCCCACCCCAAAGGTGGCGGGCAAATGAACGCCAAACCAATTACCGCAATGTATGATTTATTCAAACGCCGCGGATACTCGGTTTGTCGCTTTAACTTGCGCGGCGTTGGCGGCTCTCAAGGCGAATATGACCAAGGCCAAGGCGAGCTGCAAGATGCAGCAACTGTACTAGATTGGCTACAATCATTAAATACAAACGCTTCTTTTTGCTGGGTTGCGGGACACTCATTCGGTGCTTGGTTGGGAATGCAATTATTGATGCGTCGCCCAGAAGTTCGTGGTTTCATCTCTATGGCACCACCAATGAATATGTATGACTTTGGCTTTTTAGCGCCATGCCCTGCTTCGGGCTTATTGCTTTATGGCTCGGCAGATCGCATCTGCCCACCAGAAGAAATTGAACTAATCGCCGAGAAAATACGCCTGCAAAAAGGCATATTACTTTCCCATAAAGTAATTCAAGGAGCCGGGCATTTATTTGATGATCATATCGATGAGATAGAAGCCGAAGTCGATACCTATATGAATTATCGCGAAAACGGCACTCGTGACCCGCACCTTGAAGAGTATGTAAAAACTAATCGCAAGGGTCGCAGATAAGGCCACCTGAAACTGGTCTTAAAACACCAGTTGTATTCGGCCACGAGTTTGCTTGCCCTGATAACCGCAAGGCAGCCAGCCAAGCAAAAGCTTCGGCTTCGATCAAATCACCATCGAACCCGGCAGCATCACAAAGCCGAACTGGGCAATCAAGTAAAATTGACAACCTATGCATCAAAACCGGATTAAGCCGCCCGCCACCACCAACCAACACCTCAACAGGCAATACCGGCAGCGCATTTATCGCCCTTACTATCCCTTGGGCTGTGATTTCCAAAAGACTTGCCGCCCCATCTTCCACCGATAATTCCGATACACACTGATGATCAAATTTCCAGCGATCAAATGATGCAACAATTCCTGCCTTTGGCAAACCAGCAATGATTTTATCGACTACTTGCCGGTTCACTACTCCAGCAGCGGCCAGCTCACCATCTTTGTCCATAAGCCCTAAGCCGTGGTGTTGCACCAGCGCATCCATTGGCCCATTACCAGGTCCACAATCAAACGCTAACATTTGCTGCTGTGGATCGCTCCCATCTAATACCGAAATGAATGTAATATTGCTGATACCGCCAATATTAAGGAATACCGTTGGCGATTTATCGCGTCTTTTTGCCAGCTCAAAATGCCACGCCGGAGCTAAGGGGGCGCCATGACCACCATTTTCAATATCGGCACTTCTAAAATCATGCACTACTTTGGTTTTTGTGGCATGAGCCAGTAATTCAGCATCGCCAATCTGTAAGGTCTTGCCCAACACATCCAATACTGGCGGTCTATGCAGGACGGTTTGCCCATGAAAGCCGATAGCATGTAAGTCTTTTTGCACTAGATTATTTGCTTGCAATAATTGTGAAATAGCCTTGGCAGCGACCTGCGCAATCAATTTCGATGTCGGTTGAAAAACCTCTGGCTGTTTACCAGTAAAGTCCCATTTAATGGCCTCAATTGTTGCCTGTTGCAATAAGTGGCGTTGCTCAATTGT
Organism: Robiginitomaculum sp.; assembly: GCA_021647805.1. Classification (GTDB taxonomy): domain Bacteria; phylum Pseudomonadota; class Alphaproteobacteria; order Caulobacterales; family Maricaulaceae; genus Robiginitomaculum_B. The sequence continues at coordinate 3,541 of JAKITZ010000141.1, read as the reverse complement.
CCATGCAATCGAAACACCCTTAAACCGCCCAACAGCCACACCATCTTGCACCTGTATCAAGCCGGCATCCATCGCATCAAGTGATGTTCCGCTCATTAAACCGGCAATAAACATATTTTTCCTCTTTTCGTGGCTATCCAGTTGGTGTTAGTGACAAGATTATATACTTTGACTCCATCGACCCAAAAAGTGGGTACCGGTTTTTGGTTAAGTTGATGGATCCAGAAGATAAAGTATACTAAAAATACGACTTAATTCAGTATTTTTAGTATTGTTAAAAGGCATCTCGCAATGAGCGATCATACATCACAACTCCTTACCTCACTGATCGAACGAGGGTATTTGTACCAATCAACAGATATAGCTGATCTGGATAAAGCTGCGAATAGCACCGAACCACTAATTGGCTATATTGGCTTTGATTGCACTGCACTTTCATTGCATGTGGGATCGTTAGTGCAAATCATGCTGTTGCGCCACTTACAACAAGCTGGACACAAGCCTATCGTCTTAATGGGTGGCGGCACTACCAAAATTGGTGATCCGTCTGACAAGGACAAGTCGCGCCCCTTGCTTGATGATGCCAGAATTAACGACAACATGAATTCAATGAAAACCGTATTTGAGAAATTTCTTAAATTTGGCGATGGGCCAAGTGATGCTATCATGGTCAATAATGCCGACTGGCTGGACAATTTACAACTGATCCCGTTTTTGCGAACGGTTGGCCGGCATTTTACCATCAACAAGATGATCAAGATGGAAAGTGTAAAGCGCAGAATTGCCGACGAAAACGAAATGACGTTTTTAGAGTTCAATTATTTGCTGCTACAATCGTATGATTTCTTGGAGCTGAACCAACGCTATGGCTGTAACTTGCAACTTGGTGGTAGTGATCAATGGGGCAATATGGTCAACGGCAAAGACCTGATCCGACGGGTCAATGGCAATAACGCCCATGTTTTCACCTCTCCGCTGATAACAACTGCTTCTGGCACAAAGATGGGAAAAACTGCCGATGGTGCAGTATGGCTAAATGCTGATATGCTATCGGCTTATGACTATTGGCAATTTTGGCGCAATACCGAAGACGCCGATGTTGGGAAGTTCTTGCGGCTGTTTACCGATTTACAGTTAGAAGAGATTGCGCAACTAGAATCACTTGAAGGAAATGAGATCAATTCTGCCAAAATAGCATTAGCAAATGCCTGCACCAGCCTGCTACACGGCAAGAGTGCAGCTAAAACAGCTGAGCAAACTGCATTAAAAGTCTTTGCAGAAGGTAGCTTAGGTAGTGAGTTACCGGTTGTGGATATTTCTGCTCAAGAGTTGCAAAACGGCTATTCTGTTTTAGCGGCTTTTACGGCCACCAAATTAATTTCTTCTAACGGTGAAGGTAAACGACATATCAAAGCAAAAGCATTAAAAATCAACGATATAGTAGTAAATAACTCACAAGCACTATTTGCAGAAATTGATTTTAATGATGATGGCCAATGCAAACTTAGTATTGGTAAAAAGAAACACGCCATCGCCAAGGTTATTTACGAAAAATAACTATCACTCCACCCGAACTAAACCGGAAAGTTAGCAGCAAGTAAAAAAACAAGACGCAAAGCAGTCCCAAATTTAATATTTTTGAAATGCAAATAAAAAACCTCTATAGCTTTTTTAGATCTTCCCCAGTGTATAATTGGAGCAACTTTAAGTAAAAGTGGGTACAGGTCTTACGGCAAAAAAATGCGACCGCTAAAAACAGCCACAACAAAACCCATGTTTCACTGGGTTTAGAGTATATTCACCATATCAAAGAGCCGCAAGTTAGCACATCAAAACCATTTGCAATACCATTATAGCAGCTAAGATTGGATCTGGTGTTCTTTAAACTTATCCCCATTGTTCAAGGGTGACTAAGGGTCAATGAGTGCTAATTGTTTGCCAATTAACCCTTGCTCGAAGTAACGCCTTTGCCAATGAGTGCTATTAAGTATCGAGCAGGGTTCCGAGCGTGACCCTTGCTTGCACTTCTTACCCCTCCGAGCGCTTCGCGCCCACCTCCCCCATAAAGGTGGAGGAAACCATCTCTGACCCCGTAACGGGAAAGGAATTAGTTCATTCAAACTTCACACCAAGTTTTTTCAAGCTTTCAACCGCATCAGCATCACCTTGGGCGGCAGCTTTTTTATACCAGTATATGGCTTTTTGTTTGAATTTTCTCACACCAATCCTATTGATATAAAACAGGCCAAGATTAAATTGCGCTTCGGAAAACCCTAGTTCAGCGGATTTTTCGACCAATGAAAAAGCCTTTTTATTTGATTGCCTAACCCCTTGGCCATTATCGTACATAACACCAAGATTGAACTGCGCTACTGCATTGTCATCTTCTGCAAGTTGAGAAAAAATATTCAAAGCTTGTTCGAAATCACCTTGTTTATAGGCATCAACACCTTGATCCATAGTATAATTATGTTCCGACTGTTTTGCAGCATCTTCGGCATATACTATCGAAGTATTAAATTACACAACGGCAAAAGCCAACAACAAGCAACCAATGCTTTAGGCGGCAAAATTCACTATTGGTGCCAACAACAGCTCTGCTGTTGTGAGAATTGTAATTTTGCGACAAATCCTGCTCACGAGTAATGGTAATTTCAGTTTGGCAAAAATTCATTAAAATCGAAAACCGGACTAGATCATTCCTTCAACCGAGCCGTTGTTCATCATTCATTCACCCAAATCATTACATTGGTAGCTTTTATTCTTAGAGAAAGAGAAAGAGAAAGAGAAAGAGATATGCTAAAAACTAAATTGATTGCCTATACTGGCATCAGCCTGATTGCCTCGATTGCTTTTGCGAATAATGCCATTGCCAATGATTTGGTTGATGGCTGGAGCGGTGAAGCCTCGCTTTCCGGATCCAGAACAACTGGCAATACTAATTCAACCGATATCGGAATCGCCATAAGCCTTGAGAAACAAACAGGTCTTTGGAAAAGCAAGTTCGATACCACTTATGATTTTGGCACGGCAAATGGCGTTAATAACAAGAAGCGCTGGTTAATTGGCTATCAGTTGGATCGCGAGTTGAATGATCAACTTTATGTCTATGGTAATGCTAATTATTTTTCTGATGATTTTGGCCCGTTCAAACAAGGATCATTCATTGGCGCCGGGTTAGGCTTTAAAGCCATAAATACCGAAGCGGCAAAATGGGAATTAGAGGCTGGCACTGGTTATCGTTCGCAAAAATCACGGGGGACAAATGTGATTTTCCCGATGAGGCAAAACGAATTGGCCGCAAGGTCTGCCTCTAACTTTTCCTATCAGTTTAATGATTCGGTTAGCATGTTTAACAATTCCGAGCTGATCTGGTCGGATAGTGATACCTATATCTGGAATGATATTGGCATTACCGCACAGGTTTCAGGTAATTTATCTGCACGGTTTAATTTTAGAGTTGATCATCACACCAGCGTTCCAGCGGGTGTCAACAATACCGACACCATCACCCGCGCCGCATTGGTTTATAGCTTGCGAT
>JAKITZ010000140.1 GCA_021647805.1 Robiginitomaculum sp. | reverse complement strand
TCATTGTCCGAAGGAGTTGTTGGCGACATTGCTATGGTACTTGATATGTATCAGCAAAACCCTGATCAACTGGAACGAATTCAAAAACTCTCAATCGAGAAAATGAATTTAAGTGTAGCATTACAACCCGAAGAACTATTGCCGACCAGTGCTCATTCATCTTTTAACTCACCTCTTGATCGCACATTGCGCCGGGCTTTGTCGTCCAAAATCACGGATCCTTTTTGGTTTGATACCAACAGGTTCCCAGCCTATATTGATATTAGGATACAAATAAACAACGATATTGTGCGCTTTATTGCCCCCAGAGACAAAGTGTACGCCACCACCGGAAATATTTTTGTTATCTGGTTGCTGGGAACCACCCTGTTACTTACTGGTATTGCTATTTTATTTACCCGGGCGCAATTACGGCCAATTCAAAAACTGGCTCAATTCGCCGATAGACTGGGCAAGGGGCAAGAAACTCCGGATTTCAAGCCAACTGGTGCATTGGAAGTTCGCCAAGCGTCGGAAGCATTTATTCAAATGCAAAAGCGAATATCAAAATTCATCAGTCAGCGCACAGAAATGCTAGCCGGGGTAAGCCATGATCTAAGAACTCCGCTGACCAGATTAAAGTTGCAATTTGCCATGATGGAGGAAACACCAGAACTGGATGCCGCGCGAAAAGACCTACAGAATATGCAAGACATGCTTGAAGGTTATCTTGATTTTGCAAAAGGTGAAACCGAAGCCGACCCAAAACAAATGGATCTGGCGCAAATGATAAAAGAGCTTGTTCCTAGAATATGCCCAAAAGACCGAATAGCGCAAATATCACTTGATGAACCTTTATTAGTAATGGTACGAGCGCAAAGTATTGAGCGATGCATCAGTAATTTACTAGAAAATGCTATGCGTTATGCTGGTAAAGTCTGGGTAAATGGGCGAATTGAAGGCGAGCAAGTTATAATACAAATTGAAGACAATGGCCAAGGTATAGCCGTCGAGTTTCGCAAGCAAGCTTTTCGCCCGTTTAGCCGGCTTGATGCTGCCAGAAATATGAACACCGAAGGCGTTGGCTTGGGGCTATCAATTGCTAGAGATGCAGCCCACGCCCATGGCGGCGAAATACGTCTGCAAGATTCTGCTCATAATGGCCTGTTGGTTGAACTAAGTCTACCACATTACAAAACTTAGCCAGAATTACGCAAATGAATACTACGCCGGGTAGAGGCAGAAACTGCATTACGAATCATTTCGGCAAACGCACCATTTCCCATCATCACATCAAGAGCAGCAGCAGTAGTTCCGCCAGATGAAGTAACATCGGCTCTTATTGACGAAGGTGTTTGCTGCCGCGATTCAAATAATGCTCCAGAACCGATAAGGGTTTCACCGGCCAGCTTTCTAGCCAACTCTTCTGGCAGCCCCTCGGCTTGACCAGCCGCAGCCAAAGCCTCAACCAGCAAAAAGAAATATGCCGGGCCGGATCCTGACACAGCCGTTACAGCATCCATTAGCCGCTCATCTTCAAGATGTTCCAAGCTACCAACAGTACCCAATAACGTCTCAACTCTGGCAATATGTTTGGCGTTTACTTCGGAATTATTGCAAATCACTGTCACTGACTTACCAATTTCCGCGGCAATATTGGGCATAGCGCGAACTATTGCTCTTGAGCCAAAAAGATTATTGATACGATCAATTGTCGTTCCGGCAATAATAGAAATTATCAAAACATTTTTCGGCAATATGGGCGCAAGTTTTTGCGCGACATCGTTAAATGCTTGCGGTTTTACCGCCAAGACTAATACTTCGAGTTTAGTCAAACTATCCTTGTCGGTCGCAGAAACCACACGCCCAGAGTTATCCTCTACAAGTTGGCGGACACTATCACTACAGTTCGGATCAACCACCAATACCGAGCCTTCTGGTGCAAAACCATTACACGTAGCCCAGCCGCGCAGTAATGCACTACCCATTCGTCCGGCACCGATCAAGGCTATACGCGGTTTACGAAGTTTCATGCTTCCCCCATGGTTTCAAACATTGCTGCCTCTACAGCTTGTGTTGCGGTTTTTTCGCTCCACAATAAAAGATTAAGTGCCGGCACTAACATTTCCGCAGCTTCAATGGCTGCCCGATTCATCTTTGCCGCAAGCTCCTCACTAACGGTGTTCCCTGATTCGATCAATTGTCCCAAACGAAAAACCAACGTTCCATCAGCAGACCACATATCAAAATTACCAATAATTAGTCGTTCATTGACTTGAACAAGTAAATCTTTTGCTTCTGTTCGGCGATTTTCAGGAACCCTGGATTCTATGCCAAGTCCCACCTGCACCATTGCTTGAACTGGCAACCAGCGAAACCACATTGGGTAATCACACCAAGTTCCAGTAACCGAAAACTGAATTTCGAACTCACTAATACGCTCAAATAGAATTTGTTCTTGCACCAAGAACTGCTCCACTTTATCAAGCGGATCGTCTGCGAACGAAGAATATTGCATGTCAGCTTCCAAATTACACCCCTAAATTGCTATTAATGATTCTAGACATGAACAATAGCCTGTCCAATGCCTACAACCACGGTTAAACCGCTGGTTATAAAATTTCAAATGAAAATGTGACTATTTCACACCACCAAATTTAGTGGCAACTTTATTGGTAGTTTTTTTCGTGGCTTTTTTCTTTGGCTTGCTCAATGCAGCAATTTGCTTCCGCAAAGCTTCATTTTCCGCCAATGCTTTTACAACCATAGCCTTTACAAGTTCAAACTCTTCGCGGCTTACCAAATCCATATCAGCAACCAAACGATCCGTGCGACTACGTATAACAGTACGCACTTCCTCGCCCGCACCGGCAACCAAACCAGCAGCACCAGTCATTATTTCAGCTAAGTCATCAAAAATCGGATTTTTCGTTTGCATCAGATATTCCACATTTTCATTTTTGCTCATACTATAGACGATGAACACAAAAAAATATAATCAAAATACTGCCCAATTCGGTATTTTGAGTATATATGGACAATGTTGACGTAATTCGCAATGGATCAACCATGATAATTCTTTCTCTTTTACAGACAACTCAAGAAGCTGTGCATAATTGCTCACCAGTTCCGGGATTTAGCCCGGTGATATTTCATATTTTCGGACCAATTTCTCTACGCTGGTATTCACTTGGGTTTTTACTTGGGTTGATTCTAGGAGCTGTATATTTCCATCGCTTGATAAAAAACAACTCTTTGTGGGGCGCAAAAGGCAAGAAAGGCAAATCGCCAATCAAAACCTCCACCACCGAAGACATGCTTTTTTGGGCGACATTAGGCGTGATTGTCGGCGGAAGACTAGGCTATGTTCTGCTTTATGATCCAGCGATGGTCGCAACACCGATACAGATACTAAAAACTTGGAATGGCGGCATGTCGTTTCATGGCGGCATGATCGGCGTGTCACTGGCTGTTATTTATGTCGCTTGGCGCAAACAGATACCATTATTGCGACTTGCCGATGCTATTGCTCCGGCAGCGCCAATTGGTGTGGGGCTGGTTCGTATGGCAAACTTCATAAACGGCGAATTATATGGCCGCCCGTGGGATGGGCCAATGGCAATGTCATTTCCATGTGATCCATCAGACGGCGCAATCACCCGTCACCCCAGTCCATTATACGAAGCAATATTAGAGGGTCTGGTGTTGTTTTTGATCTTGCGAGTGGCCACACATTATTTTCGTTCATTGGCCAAACCGGGACTAACTGCTGGAATATTCCTTACTGGGTACGGAGTGTTTCGCACCTTGGTCGAAAATGTCCGCGAGCCAGATGCAGAACTGATCTTTGGCTTTACCCGTGGCATGGTTTATTCTGCCCCGATGTGGATGATCGGTTTAGCATTCATTGCGTTTGCCTTAAACCAAGCCAATAAGAATAAAAATGCCTGAACAACAGGTTTCACTAGTAAACCTGTCACGACGATTGCTACGTCAAATAAGCCAAGACGGGCCGATATCGGTAGCACATTATATGACCCTGTGCCTGTTGGATCCCCGCCATGGATATTATCCAACTAGAGATCCAATTGGCGCAGGAGCTGACTTTATTACTGCCCCGGAAATAAGCCAGATATTTGGCGAATTAGTCGGCATTTGGTTGGCCAATTGCTGGCAAGCAATGGCTAACCCAAAAACAACCCAATTAGTGGAGCTTGGCCCCGGCAAAGGCACAATGATGAGCGATATTTTACGCACCGCTCGCAGTGTGCCAGAGTTTTCCAAATCTATACAAGTGCATTTACTTGAGGCCAGCGCCGCATTAGTCGCTGTACAGGCAAAAACTTTGGGCAGCTTTGCGCAGACTATAAATTGGACAGATGACTTAAACGACACCGGCAGTGGCCCGCTATTACTAGTAGCCAATGAATATTTGGATTGTTTACCGGTTCGCCAATTCGTACGAAAAAATGATTTCTGGTTCGAACGGCTAATAGGTTTATCTGAGACTAATGAATTACAATTCACTCTATCGCCTACCCCATTGGCGCAAACCGAGATGAAACTGATACCGCCTAATTTACTACAAGCCTCTGATAATACTTTAGTGGAAATACGCAGCGGACTATCTGGGTTTTTTGATCCCTTAGCCGAGCGAGCAAAAACCGATCCTGTGATCGCCCTGTTTATAGATTATGGCCCCGCATCAAGCCAAGCAGGTGACAGCTTTCAAGCGGTCAGCAAACATCAAAAAGTTGATCCACTTAAACGCGCCGGTGAAGTGGACTTAACCGCGCAAGTGGATTTTACCGAGTTAAAACGCATGGCAGAGCAAGCCGGATTACTAACTAGCAATATAGTCACTCAAGGCTCATGGTTGCAGCAAATGGGATTGTTAGAACGCGCCGCCGCTTTATCTAGTGGGAAACTCGGTGCCAGAGCCAAAATCGCCAGACAAGTTCATCGCTTGAGTGATGACAACGAGATGGGCGAATTATTCAAGGTAATGGCCGTGTACTCCAAAGGCATTTCAATGCCCGTAGGGTTTGATGTTTAAGAGCTTAACACAGATCAATAGTCGCCAATTGGCTGGCGACGATGGATTGTCGCATGGATTTTATGGCATGCCAGAAACCACCGCAGAATTTGACGTTCAAGATCCAGCTTTGTTCAAAGCACAAACCAGTTATATTGCTGAGAAAATGCAAATCCCGACGAACAGAATGATCGAGGTAGAGCAGATCCACTCGGCCAAAGTTCGTCCGGTTGCCGCACCTTGGGCGGTAGAAAAACCACAAGCAGACGCTATGGTAACAAATGCCAAGGGTCTGGCTTTGGTTATCAAAACCGCCGATTGCGCTCCGGTTTTATTGGCTGATACGCAAACTGGCGTAATTGGTGCCGCCCATGCTGGTTGGCGCGGAGCCCTGGCCGGTGTGCTTGAACAGACCGTTCTGCACATGACATTTTTAGGAGCTCAGCGAAAGCAAATCATCGCCAGCATCGGCCCATGTATCGCTCAGGAAAGCTATGAAGTTGGAGAAGAATTTGCTGATGAATTCTTGGAAAATTCAGCTTTTAATGGCCAATTCTTTTTACAGCCTTCGCCGCCAAAGTTGCAGTTCGATCTGGCTGAATTTTGTGCGCACCAATTAAAACAATCCGGTATTTCGTCTTGTGATATTATTGGCACTGATACTTTTTTACAGCAAAACAGCTTTTTTAGCTATCGAAGATCACTACGGAACAACGAATCAGGCTATGGCCGGAACCTAAGTGTGATCTGCTTACCCAAGCAGTGATTAGGCCAACACAGATTTTAATCATTCAACCTTTGGCCGGAGAGCATTCATGAAGGTTCTGTCAGCTAATTCAAACCGAGGCCTTGCCAAAGAAATTGCAAAATTGCTTGATTTGGGACTTACCAATGCCAATGTCAGGCGATTTGCCGACAAAGAAATCTTTGTAAGCATTGATGAAAATGTCCGCGGGCAAGATATATTTATTGTCCAGTCAACCAGCTTTCCGGCAAATGACCATTTGATGGAGTTATTGATTTGCATTGATGCTTTACGTCGTGCAAGCGCCAAACGTATTACTGCCGTTTTGCCGTACTTTGGCTATGCTCGGCAAGATAGGAAGTCCGAAGGCAGAACCCCAATATCGGCCAAGCTAGTGGCCAATATGATCACCACCGCCGGGGCGGATCGGGTTTTAACTATGGATTTACATGCCGGCCAAATTCAAGGTTTTTTTGACATACCGACTGACAATTTATTTGCCGGGCCTGTTTTAAGAGAAGACATTCGCAAGAACTATGGCACCGAAAAATTAATGCTGATTTCACCTGATGTTGGCGGTGTGGTTCGTGCAAGAGCAGTGGCCAAACAGTTGGGCTGTGATCTGGCTATTATTGATAAACGCCGTCCAACTTCCAATCAGAGCGAAGTGATGAATCTGATCGGTGAAGTTGATGGACGCACCTGTGTGCTGGTCGATGATATCGTCGACACTGCAGGCACATTGTGCAAAGCCGCTGAAGCG
>JAKITZ010000139.1 GCA_021647805.1 Robiginitomaculum sp. | reverse complement strand
CATAGACAATACCGATATAACCAATGGTCAGTGAGGAAAGCAGTGAGCCAAGATTGATACCCATATAAAAAATCGTAAATCCAGAATCACGCCTTGGATCACCAAGATCATAAAGCGAACCGACAATGGTCGAAATATTGGCTTTCAAAAACCCGACACCGGCAATAATCAACGCCAAAGCCAGATAGAGAATATTGACGTATAGCTCTTCCTTGACCACACGAGTTGTAAAGTCATCGGTTGCAATTACGGACGGAAGCCCCACTGCCGCAGGTTCGGCAATCAGCATTTGCGTCCCGCCTTCATTAAAGCTAATTACCGAACGGCCAATATCTGAAATCAGTATTCGCGGTGCATCACCACCACGGCCATCTAATGCGATCTGATAGTCATTGCCTTCAAAAGTAAGGTATTCCTTAGAGCCAGAACCCTCAAAAGCCATCAGTCCGTGCCCAAGCACCAGCAATATTGCCCCATAGGTTACAGCTTTTCGCTGGCCTAGGAATTTATCAGCCAATGATCCGCCGATAATGGTCATCACATATACCAAAGCGGTATATGCGCCATACATTATCGTCGAGCGCTCATCGGAAAACAAGAAGTGTTGCGTTAGATAAAGAACAAGCAGGCCACGCATTCCGTAATACGAGAACCTCTCCCACATCTCGGTTAAAAACAAAATGGCCAATCCGCGTGGATGGCCAAAAAATGAAGTATCCGACAATCCAGTATTGGATACTTTTACGTCTTTTGTTGCCACAATTGTGCTCCCCAAAATTATACCGAATTTTTCGGTTTATCCCTCTTGGGCGCACCAAAGCACGGGCAAATGATATGCTCAAGTATTTTAACCATAAAAAAGGCAGCCCCTTCTAAAGAAGCTGCCTCTTTATTAGAATACTCTAAGGATTACCCTTCCATGCCGGGCATGAAGAACGCATTTATTTTATTGCCTTCAAGGTCACGAAAATAACCGGCATAAAAGCCACCTTCCCCGCGGGGGCCAGCCGGACCTTCGCAAGTGGCACCCAACTCAATCGCCTTGGCATAAAACTTATCAACCTGATCAGTGGAAGTAGCAGCAAAGGCAAACATTGTGCCATTGCCAACGCTGGCAGCTTTGCCATCATGCGGTTTCATGATCGAGAACATTCCACCGGCGGACATATCAACAGCCCATGCAATATAATTATCCTCGTCCATCATTCGCTTGCCGCCAAGTTCAGCCAGCAATGCGTCATAGAACGCGGCTGTCTTTTCCAAATCATTGGTGCCAACAGTTATATATCCAAGCATTTTTATCTCCTATAGCTCATTGGACAAACAGTGAACAACCGTTCGCAACTAAGGTCAACTATACAAATTTGCATAAATGGCTTTCAATATGCAGCTATTTCAAAAATTTTGTCGAGATCGCCACCCCATTCCCCATGGTATTTTTGCAATAGACGTTCCGCCGGAGTGATACCGCTTTTCACTATTTCCTGCATCTCGACCAAAAACAAACTTTCATTTTCGCTATGGGCATTTAATTGCTGGCGTGCGGTCAAACCTTCGTGTGAAAGCTGTAATACCTGCTTGGTTATTTCTTGTAAATTTGTGTTCCTAAATGGCGCGCGCAAACCAATGGTTGGAGCAGTGCGGCGTAATCCCTCGCGCTCATGTGTTCCCCAGTCTTTGACCAGATCCCACGCGGCATCCAGTGACGGCTGATGATAATAAATTCCCGTCCAAAAAGCAGACAGAGCGCACAACTTGCCCCACGGCCCGCCATCGGCTCCGCGCATTTCAAGAAACTGTTTTAGGCGCACTTCGGGGAACAAGGTCGATAAATGATCTTCCCAATCGCCAAGAGTTGGCTTTTCACCGGGCAGAATATCAAGCTTGCCGTCCAAAAAGTCACGAAAGCTCTTGCCAGTCGCGTTAAGGTATTTGCCGTCACGTTTGACAAAATACATCGGCACATCAAGTGCGTAATCGACATAACGCTCGAAACCCATGCCGTCTTCAAAGGCAAATGGTAACATGCCGGTACGGTCGGGATCGGTATCACCCCATACATAACCACGGTACGACAAAAATCCGTTTGGACGATTATCAGCAAAGGGAGAATTGGCAAACAAAGCCGTGGCCACCGGCTGTAATGCCAGCCCAACCCGCAGTTTTTTCACCATGTCAGCTTCGGAAGAAAAATCCAGATTAACCTGCACAGTACAAGAACGAAACATCATCTGTTGCCCAAGGCGGCCAACTTTGGGCATGTAATCGCGCATGATCTTGTATCTGGGTTTTGGCATCATCGGCGTATCAGCCAACGACCAAACCGGCGAAAAACCCAATCCCATAAAACCAGCACCAATTTCATCAGCAACTTGTTTGACTTCAAGAAGGTGGTTGTTTACCTCCGAACAAGTCTCATGAATAGTTCCCAATGGCGCACCGGACAACTCGAACTGCCCGCCGGGTTCCAAAGTAATTGACGCGCCATCACGCAAAAGACCAATAAGATCACCCTCTTCGATCATTGGTTGCCAGCCAAAGCGCTGTAGGCCTTCGAGCATTTTTCGGACACTTGGCCCGTCACATGAATACGGCAGTGGCCCATGATCATTTAACCTAAACCCGAACTTTTCGTGTTCAGTGCCGATTTTCCATTGCTCTTTTGGTTTGCAGCCATCGGCCAGCCAATTGATTAAATCATCTTTTGATTCAATCAATTTAGTTTTGTCGATCCCCGTCATTGCCCGCCCTTTTTTCTTAAACAAAATAAATTTTAATTCGGTGTAGAGAAACAAATGGTGCAAGACAATGCAATCCGCAAGAGATCACAAAAATGTAATGTATATCACCAATCACCATGTACGGCCTGAACCATGCTCAAGGCTGCCACTACCGCCGTATCGCTGCGTAAAATTCTTGGCCCCAATGATACAACCAACGCCCCCGATGTTTGCGCGATAAGGTCCCGCTCTTGCTTGGAAAACCCGCCCTCAGGGCCTATGAGTATTGAAATGGACTTTGACTTATGATTTTGCAATGCCGGTAAGATAGGTACTGTATCAGTGCCGCTTTCATCACAAAACACTAATGTTCGATCAGTTGGAAATTCCAACAACCAATCTTTCAAATCACCCGCTTGCACAATGCTTGGTAAATCCATGCGCTCGGTTTGCTCTGCTGCCTCGATAGATATTGTCTGTAATCGTTCAAGACGAACCGGTTTTTGCGATGTATATTCGGTATTGATAATTTGCATATTTCGCACACCAAGTTCAGTGGCTTTTTCTACAATAAACTCCTGCCGCGAGCGTTTAATCGGCGCAAAAGCCAGCTCGACATCTGGGCAATAAATTTGTTGGAGCAATTGATTTTCTACACCCAAAACTACTTGCCGTCGTTCTATTTGCGCGATTTTGCTTTGCCATTCTCCGTCTTTGCCATTGAATAATCGAACATTCTCGCCAACTCGGCGGCGCATGACCTTGGTAAGGTAATGCGCGGCTTCGAGTGCCAACGGGATATCCTGACCACTGTGCAGGGGTTGGTCAATATAGAGGCGTGGCGGTACTTTCATTTGTTTCAACTCAAAAAAATTTAGATTATACGAACAGATTATCTCTCTGAACAGAAAAAGCTGTAAGCAAGACAGGGTTGGATCCCGATCATCATCAGAGCGACATGCATGATCTGCATATCGTATACAGGTTGAACACTATACTGGCGTGCACAACCCGCCATCATACCTTCGCCGGCTGGTATTCAATTTTTACACATTTCTTCGGGGAACCAGTATCCATCATGCAAAGCTCATCTAGCATAAAACCTGCATTTCCCATAGTATACGATTAAAAACATGGCCTTCTCTTTACTTCAGGGGGCATTCAAAAAATGTGGCATTGCCCGTCTCTTTGCAAAGTTGAAAATCAATACTACCAAGCAAAGCGATAGCGGGTGCATCTTGTATTGTGACACTATATCGCTCTATATCCCAACCACCAGCAAAAGTCTGCAAGTCAAATGCAAAGAATAGCAGGCGAACCGTATCAAAAGATCCAGCAAAATGCGTATCCAGTTGATCGGGTGGTGGCAAACACATCGAGTCCAATAGCACCAACCCTTCGTCGAGATTGATTAAGCCCGTATTATCGGTTTCAATTGCCGTAAGTCGCCTGAGAATGCGAAATTTGGTCGCCCTAAGCGGCATGCACGCGTCAAACGCGACGGTATTTACTGTGATCGTGCCGGTGGTTGATTGGCCGCTGGCATTGATTGCCGCAAACTGCACGTCAACCGACCCCGGCGCACTTGCTAACGGGACTTCAAGAAATCCGCTAACCGGATCAAGCGTGCTGCCTGCCGGGGCGGAAACAAGCGCAAACTGGTCAATATCGCCATTGGACAGTGTATCAAGATCCACCTGAAACAAACCATCTACATCATCTTCAAAACTGGCATTTTGCGTCGTAGGCAATGGCAAGGCGTTAATGTTAATGCTGGCCGTTGCCGTATTAGACACGCCGCCAGAGTTTAATGCGCGATAAGTAAAGCTGTCCGTCCCGATGGATATTCCAGCAGTATACGTGAAAACTCCGGTAAGCAAATCCAAGGTGACGGTTCCCTTGCTCGGCTGCATAATAATTTCAAAACCTGTAACAAACCCACTGGACAGATCGGCCAGTGCGCCGCTATGGGTTTTTGTAACATTTACGGCAAAGTTTTGTTCATTCATTTGTGGAGCCGCAAGGGGGGCCATATCGCGAAGCGCAATGGACGTTGCGCCACGCAAATTTCCATCCACACGCATTTCAAACTGAAAGCGTTTACCAGGGGCAAATGAAGTTGAAAAAGCGGTCTGTACAAACACACCGAAGGTCGGTGTTCCATTTGCGTCGATAAATACGCTAACACTTTGGGATGGGTTCTCCATGCAGGCACCGGCGCTATCTGTCTGGCAAACCAAAGCTGTCGCTGGCAATGTGGGGTCAAGTGAGTTTGCGGAAACCACAGTATTACCGGCACCGCCAATATTGATTGTTGCAACGGAAAACACCCCAAAATTGCCATCTGGGACTTCAACAATACCATCGTTATTGAGTGTGGCAGATAATGCTATAAGGTCAGGACCTCCCATCAAATCAGCCCCTAAAGAAAGCGTGTTCAGACCTTCGGTTACCGCAGACATGGGCGCGTTAGCACAAGAGGCAAAAGGCGCAAATACAATGTCAGCAATATCCACACTAGGGGTTAGCGATATTAAAAATGTCTGAAAGGCTCCGGCAGGAATATCAACTGGCGTATTTGCTGTGCCAACCGGTGCATTGGTTGCAGGATCAGTCACCTGATAGCTAAACGTATCGTGATCCGGGCCATGGTGCTGTATTTTGCATTCCTCGGCGACTATCGTATTTGGGTTAAACACCGTCATAAACGCGGTTACCGCTTCGCCACGGGTCACAAAGCGGCTGGTGGGCAACATGGCCGTCAGCAATCGTTGGTTCGGCACACCAGCAGTAGAATTGCCATTGCCTTCATTTCCGGCAACATAGGTACGCAATGAACGCGCCGCATCAGCACCGGAATTAGGCCGACCAACAATGCCTTCCATAGGTACGCCACGGGGGCAATCACGTCTCTTTTTGCAATTAGTGCCCGGGTTGCTGAAACTTAACACACTGCCACTTTGAGCAAGTCCGGTACCATTCGGATTCATAATGCTCTGATAAATAATTTCTCCAGTTAGCGGATCACGCTGCATATAACCTCCGGCCCAACATTCCGGTGTGCCGCAATTATCATCAATAGTGCGCCGATTAACTCCATTACCAAAAATGTCATGCGCAAGTCCCAGATTGTGCCCAGTTTCATGGGCTAAGACCATAGCATCAAAAAAAATATTGTTATTACCAATCGTGTGGATCATTAAACCATCGGGAAGGGACGGATCATTGACAAAAGCTAGCCCGCCACCGCCGGCTATGTTGGCGCTAATTATGTCCGCGCCAAGACGCTCTCTAGCATTCTGAATACCAGAAAACTCACCATCTTCTCCAGAGATTGCAAAAAGAATATCCGACTGGGAAAACATTGGATCCGGATTCATAAATTTCATGTCTGCAATCGAGGCATTCAGAGGAATATCTGATACCTCGAAAGCTTGATTAAGTAACAATATTTTTGTCGCGGCATGGTCAACAAGCCCCCATCCATATGATACCACCATGGAAGGGTCGTAAAGCACTAGATAATCAAGAGTCGGATCCACAGCGTTAGCGACAGGGATCAACTTTGAGGTGTTTAGGTTTTCTATTTTGCCCTGCTTCGGTGTTTTCGGCAACGAGATTGCATCATCGGTCAAATCCACAACATCGATTGCCTCTACCAATCTAATTGTAACTATGCCATCATTAGTTGCACCCTGAATGGCATAAGCCTTACCATTAGCCCACAAAGAACCAAAAATACTGTTCAAACCATAATACAGATTCAAACCACCATCGCTGTCCTCAAACGAGCCATTAATGCTGGTTCCCC
>JAKITZ010000138.1 GCA_021647805.1 Robiginitomaculum sp. | reverse complement strand
AGTAATTGAAAAGCCGGCGCCGGGTTTTGGTGAAGTGTTACGTAATGCCAGTGCCAGAACTATCTCCACCGCTTGGTTAAGCCGCTCCATAGCCGGAGTTTGCAACCAGACTTTGATCGTATCATTACCGGGATCACCAAAAGCCATTGGCGAATGTCTGCAAACCATGTCGCCTTTCATTGGTCATGCGGTGCGTTTGGCCAGCGGAAAGAAACATTTAGGCGGCGCACAATGATTTCTTACCAAGAGAGCCTACAACGAATAAAAGCTGCCACAAGTGATTTTCATCTGGAAACACAACCTTGTGGCCTTGATGATTTATTAGGCCGAGTTTTGGCTGAAACAATCACCTCTCCGGCCAATTTACCCGGGTTTGATAATTCAGCAATGGACGGGTTTGCCGTAAGAGCAAATCCAAAAGAAGAACTGATTGATCTGGAAGTGCATGGAAATATTGCCGCTGGAGAAACACCTGAAGCAGAAGTCGGCTCAGGTGCAGTGCAGATCATGACCGGAGCGCCGGTTCCAAATGGCTGCGAAACGGTAATTCCAATTGAAAACGTGCAAGTTACCGCAGATGCAAACGGACTACCCGCGTCTA
The DNA here is from genome assembly GCA_021647805.1 of Robiginitomaculum sp. GTDB lineage: Bacteria > Pseudomonadota > Alphaproteobacteria > Caulobacterales > Maricaulaceae > Robiginitomaculum_B. The sequence continues at coordinate 5,942 of JAKITZ010000138.1, read as the reverse complement.
TCAAGGTTCAAGGGCCGATATTGGCTGATCAAAACATCCGTAGAGCCGGGCAAGATGTGCGCCAAGGTGAACTTGTGTTTTCTGCAGGACAAAAGATCAGTGCCGAACACATTATGATGCTAGCGGCATTAGGCATTTCACAGGCACAGGTTCTTACGCGGCCAAAAATAAGTCTGATCAGCACCGGAGCAGAATTAGTTGATGATCCTAATGCGCCATTGTTGGCCGGGCAAATTCGTAATTCCAACCAACCGTTTTTAGCCACCTCATTACAAAGCTGGCCAGTAGAAACCACGCAAGTTACAGGACACCCGGACACCAAAGAACAGTTCCTAGAATTGTTGCAACATGAAATATCAAATGGCGCGCAAATAGTTATCTCAACCGGTGCGGTATCAATGGGAGATCGAGATTTTGTGCCTGAATCCTTGCAGGAAATAGGTGCAAATATTGTCTTTCATAAGTGTAAAATTCGCCCGGGAAAACCAGTTTTATTTGCTGTTCTGCCCGATGGTGGTTTGTTCTTTGGGCTTCCCGGAAATCCGGTTTCAGCAGCAGTTGGGTTTTCGTTTTTTGTCGAACCTATCTTGCGACAGATTTTGAACCAAAAAGAACCGGAAACAAAAATGGCCAGATTAAGCAAAGACTTTAACAAACGTGCCGGATTTTACCTGTTCGCCAAAGCTAGGGTTTTCATGAAAGATAGTGAATGCCAGATTGAGGTTTTAAGCGGCCAGCAATCATTTCGCATTGCACCATTGGCCGAGGCGAATTGCTGGGCAGAATTACCAGAATATCTCGCCGAGATAAAAGCCGGTGAGTTAGTGAAATTTCATAAATTTGCGGGAGTGTTATAATGTTAGTCAAGGTGCAAATGTTTGGGGCATTCCGTGTGCTTGGCGATTATCTTGAATTAACACTGCCCGATGATGCAAACGTGCTGGATTTACGTTTATCAATGCAAAGACAACTCGAAGAGTTTGAGTTAACCGAGTTACTAGAGCTTAGTAAATTTGCTGATGAAAAAGCGGTGCTGGCCGATAGTGATCTTTGCAAAAATAATCAAATATTGGCGATATTGCCGCCAGTTTCAGGAGGTTAGAAGTGAGCATTCATGTAGAGGTTCGAGAAATTGGTGGTTTAACCCTAGATGCAGCAGAAGCATTGGCTTTTGTAGATGCAACGGGCAATGGAGCCGGAGCATTATTTATTGGGGTTGTTCGGAATCTCAACCAAGGGCGTAAAGTGCGCGGAGTTTCTTATGATGTATTTGCGCCGTTAGCAGAGCAAGGATTTACTGAAATATGCGCCGAAGCCAAGCAAAAATGGGGTGAAGATTTACGCCTGTTTGTGGCGCACGCCAAAGGACGATTGGACGTTGGCGGTATAAGCATTGTTCTGGCCGCTGGTTCACCGCATCGCGGTGAAGCATTTGCTGCTTGTCGGTATTTGATTGAAGAGATTAAAACCAGATCACCGATTTGGAAACAAGAACATTATGTTGATGGCGATAGCGAGTGGGTGAAGGGACACGCTTTGTGCTCTCATGGCTGATTTAATTGGATTAGTATTAGCCGGCGGGCAATCCTCACGCATGGGGCGCGATAAGGCCGAATTGATACTGGACAATGAGCGACTTGTTGATCGAGCCACCGCCCTACTCAAAAATGTTGGTTGTGGAGAAGTCTTATTAAGCGGCGTAGGTGGTCTGGCGGATCGTTATCCCAAAGGCGGGCCATTATCAGGTATTGATGCAGCCGCTTGCACACTGCCAGATTCAAGCAAGTTATTGATAATTCCAGTAGATATGCCGAATTTAACGGCTTGCCTATTGCAAGTCCTAGTACAACAAGCGCACTCAAAAACCGGAAGTCATTTTTGTTCGCAACCATTGCCGTGTTATCTGATCATATCACCTGAACTGCGCAAGTATTTGCTCGACGTTTTAACAAAAACAGATAGTGATCGCTCTTTATTTAGGATGTTCCAGAAACTTGGTTTTTCACAAATAGAGCAACCTGAAAATAGTAAAACCCTGTTTGACAACTGCAATACACCAGAACAATTTACCGCCATGGGAGGAAGCTTATGAAACTCAAATTTGCAACCGGTCATGTCTCGGTACGACTGACTATCAGTCAAATGCAGCAATTAGTTGATAATGGATCATTAAGCTCAACAATACCATTAGCCGGTGGGGCGTTGAATGGGATTATAAGCCTTGTTGATGAGCCGATGACCAACATGCAATTTGATGCCAACTCATCGACCATTGGTTTTGTATTTCCTCGTGACGCGGTACAAGAAGAATTGGCAAAACCCACACGCAATGGCATTGGCGGTTATTTTGATGATGGTGTGTTTTCGCTGGCCATTGATATGCATGATGTGCGTGACAAAGCGCGTAAAGCCAAATGAAATTTGCGGTGTTATTATTGTTAGGTTCATTGCTCGCCTGCACTTCGGCAGATGACAATTCTGTGCTGATCGCCACCGCCAGCAGCTTTCGTCCGGCACTTGAAGTTCTTGCCCCAGCATTAAACGATAAATGCAACACAAATATTCAAATAAGCTCTGGCTCTACTGGCGCTCTTATTACCCAAATACGTCAAGGCGCACCGTTTGATTTGCTGATTTCTGCGGATCAAAATTTAAGCAAATCATTAGCGAACTCACCAACAAACAACTACCGCTTGGACGCTGCATTTGCCAGATCACCAATGGCTTATTGGCAGCCAAAAGCTTCTGCAAAGAAGCTAACTATTGCTATCGCCAACCCAAAAACAGCTCCTTTTGGACGGGCGGCTATGCAGGTGATTGGTCAAACCAAGCCTGATCTAATAACTGCTGCCAATGCTGGGCAAGCATTTGTGTTTGTTCACACCAAAGCGGCTAATGCTGGCTATGTTCCATTACCTTTATTGATCGCAGCGAAAATACCGAATACGGAATTTGAACTAATTGCAGAAGACACATACTCGCCAATTTTTCTGCACAATGTACGTCTCAAACGAAACCTAACACTTGATTGCCTATCGGATCAATTAAATGCCCTGCAAACGATTACCATGCTGGCCGGATTTGGGTATTTACCGCCATGAGTATGGAAATTCTTTCTCCGATTATTACCAGCTTGCAACTGGCCTTTGTCACAACATTGATCCTGTTATTTGCCGGAGTACCATTGGCCTTTGGACTTAGTCGAATGCGAGGATTTAAGCGCGCATTACTAGAGAGCCTGATCGCCATTCCCTTGGTGTTACCGCCAACAGTTCTCGGCTTTTATTTATTACTGTTATTAGGTGCAAATGGGCCATTTGCGCCGCTTGAGTTGGTATTTTCCTTTCCCGGATTGGTCATTGGATCAGTACTGTTTTCCTTGCCATTTATGATCCGGCCTGTGCAAACAGCGTTTGAAGCAATACCGAACAGCCTGTTTGAAGCCGGCGCTAGCATGGGCGCAGGATCGTTACAGAGATTTTTACTTCTGGCATTACCATTGGCACGCAACGGCATTTGGAGTGGTATGATTTTAAGTTTCGCCCATACCATTGGCGAATTTGGCGTAGTGTTGATGATTGGCGGTAATATTCCTGACAAAACCAGAGTAGTTTCCATCGCAATTTTTGATGCAGTAGAGCGTCTTGATTATACTGAGGCGCATATATTATCGGCCTCGTTAGTGGTGTTTTCCTTCATTGCTATGGTGCTGGTTTCATGGGCTTCTCGTGATCGGAAATCGCCATGAAGATCAGGCTCAATTATTCTGTTGGTGACTTTCAACTGTCGGTGAAACAAGAAATTGCCCCAACCGGCATTACAGTTCTAGCAGGGCCTTCTGGCGCAGGTAAAACCAGCTTATTACGTTGTTTAGCAGGGTTTAATCGCGCGACAGGACTTGTCGAATTTGGTAAGCAAATACTTCAAAACAAGCAAATATTCATGGCGCCACATTTGCGGCAAATCGGCTTGATGAGCCAAAGCAACACACTGTTTTCGCATTTAACTGTATTGGGAAACTTGGCGTTTGCCAAAAACCGCACCCGCACCGGCGGCGTGGAACTTGATCAAATAACCCAAGGGTTTGGCATTGAACATTTGCTACAACGATCAATAAGCGGGCTGTCAGGCGGCGAAATTGCGCGGGTATCATTGGCCAGAAGCCTGTTGTCAAATCCACGAATTTTATTGCTTGATGAACCATTTGCAGCCCTTGATGAAGAAGCAAGGGTTAAGATCGCAATTCGCTTGAAATCAATGATTGTACACTTACAAATACCGGTATTGATGATAGTCCATGACTTTGGCGATTTATGCCGATTGGCAGACCATGTATTATACCTTCAAGACGGGAAAATATTGGCTGCTGGACGACTTAACGAGGCTTTAATTGACCCGATATTGCCTTTTTACCAGCGCGAAGATGCCTGCATGGTTCTTGAGGCAAAGGTCAATAACTATGACAAGGAATTTGCACTTAGTAATCTTGACTTCGGCAAATATAGCATACAAATCCCTACAAATGCAGTAGTTAATGGAGCCGAAGTCAGATTGCGAATCAGAGCCGCCGATGTCTCGATCAGTCGCCAGCAAGCAAGTAATTCAAGCATCATAAACACCTTGCCAGTTACAATTACCAAGTTGCATAATCACACTACCCACCCGGGACAGAAAACCGTTATATTAGACACCGGATCATTTTCGTTAATGGCGCGGGTAACAGCAAAATCCATACACGAGTTGGACTTAAAATTAGGCGACCAAGTATTTGCCAGAATTAAAGCCAGCGCAGCATTGCTCTATTGATCTGGTTGTTTGTATAATCATTGCTGTAATTCATAAATAATGGCCGTTTGGTTTTTTCATGACATCTCCCAACTCACCTGCCCTACAAATTCAGATAATTCCGGTAACTCCGTTACAACAAAACACCTCCATGATCTGGTCGCCAACCAGCGGCGAAGGAGTTTTTGTTGATCCCGGTGGTGAGACGCAAAAATTACTAATTGCAGCCAAGCAAAACAACGTCAAAATTGTCGCCATTTGGTTGACCCACGGTCATTTGGATCATGCCGGAGCCGCAGCCGAAATCGCTGAAATAACCGGCTGCCCGATCATCGGGCCACACAAGGACGATCAATGGCTGCTCGACGACATAGAAGCCCAAGGAGCCAAATACGGGATCAGTGGTGGCCGTAATGTCACCCCTACCCGCTACTTAGTAGACGGTGATGGGCTAGAGCTTGATGGTCACAAGTTCGGCGTTGTTCATTGCCCGGGTCACACCCCTGGGCATGTAGTGATCTACAACCAACAAGGCGCATTCTCATTTGTTGGCGATGTGTTGTTCAAAGGCTCGATCGGGCGTACTGATTTTCCCAAGGGCAATCACCAACAATTACTTGATAGCATTACCCAAAAACTCTGGCCGCTGGGCAATGATATGCGATTTGTACCGGGGCATGGGCCGATGAGTACATTTGGTGAAGAACGCGCCAGCAATCAGTTTGTCGCTGATGCCGTTCTAAAACATAGATAATTTTCACCTTGTTTTACAATTGCAGTTTAACAGGCTAGTCTTAGAACATAAATTTTATCTTGAGAATCACCGGAGAACAAAATGAACTTAATGCAGAAAACTATAACCGCCACCGCCATTTCTTTCACATTACTGGCAGCACCGGCATTGGCGCACCCAACGTTTTTGCAACCAGAAAAATTCAATTCTGTAGTTGGCGAGCAAGTTAATCTGGAGCTGACCACTTCGCTTGGCTACCCCGATAAGGGAAACGCCCCAAGTATCGATCGCATTCCGTTTATCCATGTAATGGCAAATGGGCAGAAAATTGAAAACCTGACATTTACAAAAGACGAAACCTACATGAACACTAGCTTTACTGCGGATAATGCCGGTTTTGCAATGGCCGCCATGAGTTCAAAGC
>JAKITZ010000137.1 GCA_021647805.1 Robiginitomaculum sp. | reverse complement strand
GGATGGTTGGCCGTACCGCATGGCAGGTTCTACATATACATCATTCGGGAGAACGGCTTGTAGCTTGTCCGCTTGAGCTCGGGTGATTTGCACCAATGGAGCTTCGGCGACAAATGCTCCGTCCGCCGTCCGCTCCCAAATTTTCCCGTAAGCTTTTGCCGAACGTGCCGGGCGGGTTCTCAGGATAATGCCGTGCAGAATTGGTCGCCATAACAATGGATGCAATTCTATCACCCGCCTGTCGGCTAAAAATTGCGCCAAATATTTACGCAAAGCTTTGGGTGTCGGTGCCGAAGGCGAACCAAGATTGACCAATATGATGCCGTACCGCTCTGTCACAAAAAACCATTCATTTCTACTGCGTCAAATTCTCATATGTCCTTGACGTTTTGTGTCATTTCCTTACCAATAGTTTCCATATAAATAAAGCGCCGTTTTGTCACATTAATAGAAAGTCATAACATGAAAAAATTCTTGTACCTCGCTGTAGCCGGAACCGCACTGTTAACCGCAGCCTGTCAACCAGACGCCAAAACCGAAGCGCCAGAAAGTACACCCGTTGTGGCGGAAGTCAAGTCTACTGAACCGACAGTACAAACGGCTAAAGAGTTTTTGGAAAAATCCGAAATTGAAATAAAAGAATTACTGTACCGACTATATATTACCCAATGGATCAACTCTAACTTTATAACAAAGGACACAGATTTACTTGCCGCAAAAGTTGGCGAAGAAGCGGGCCTGTTGTCAACCCGCCTTGCCAATGAAGCCAAGCAATTTAACAATCTTAAACTTCCAGCCGATATGGCAAGAAAAATGGATGGTCTTAAGCGCGGTAGTAATTTTCCGGCACCGGACAAACCTGGAGCGGCCAAAGAATTATCCAGAATTATGACAGAGCTTAATTCCTCATATGGCAAAGGCAGTTTTGTCTATAACGGTAAAGAACTAGCGCTGGGTGAGTTATCCAAAATCATTGCCACATCCCGTGACCCTGAAGAACTTCAAGCTGTTTGGGAGGGCTGGCGGACTATTTCACCGCCTATGAAAAATGATTATGCCAAAATGGTTAAAATCATTAATGAAGGCTCCAAAGAACTTGGCTACGCTGATACGGGCGTCCTATGGAAAGCTGGCTATGATATGCCAGCAGATGATTTCACTAAAGAAGCGGATCGTTTGTGGACGCAAGTCAAGCCACTATATGATGAGTTGCACTGCCACGTCCGTGCAAAGCTAAATGACCAGTACGGTGATGAAGTCGTCCCCCTTGATCAGCCTATCCGCGCAGATTTACTCGGAAACATGTGGGCGCAAAGCTGGGGTAATGTATATGATCTCGTAAAACCAGAGAGCGACGCGCCTACGGTCGATATTACCGAACTGTTAGCAAAGGCAGAATATGACGAAATGAAAATGGTTAAAGTCGGTGAAAACTTCTTCACAAGTCTTGGCTTTGAACCTCTCCCCAAAAGCTTTTGGAAACGGTCTCTATTCACCAAGCCAGCCGACCGCGAAGTTGTGTGCCATGCCTCGGCTTGGGATTTTGATAACCCAGATGCCAAACCTGACGAAAAATTTGATATCCGCATCAAAATGTGTATCGAAAAAACTGGTGAAGACTTCAAAACCATTCACCACGAGCTTGGCCATAATTTCTATCAACGTGCCTATAAGAACCAGCCCGTATTTTATAAAGATGGTGCTAATGACGGTTTCCACGAGGCTATTGGCGATATGATCTCCCTTTCGATCACGCCGGATTATCTGGTGCAAATCGGGTTGCTTGATGCGGCGGATGTACCTGATGCGAGCGCTGATATTAATTTACTGATGCAACAGGCTCTTGATAAAGTTGCTTTCTTGCCCTTCGGCATTATGATCGACAAATGGCGATGGAATGTATTTAACGGTGAATACTCACCGTCCGAATATAACTCCGGCTGGTGGGAACTACGCGATTTCTACCAAGGTGTACGTCCACCGGCAGAGAGACCAGCAGACGCCTTTGATCCGGGTGCAAAATTCCATATTCCGGGCAACACGCCTTACATGCGCTATTTCCTCGCCCATATCCTGCAGTTTCAATTCCACAAAGCCGCTTGCGATATTGCGGGCAATGAAGGCCCGCTACACCGCTGCTCCATCTACGGCAACAAAGAGGTTGGCAAACGTTTTGACGACATGATGCGTATGGGATCTTCCAAACCATGGCCCGAAGCCCTGGAAGCTTTCACAGGCACGCAAAACATGGACGGCTCGGCAATCATAGAATATTTCGCGCCGTTGCAAACATACCTCAAAGAGCAAAATAAAGACCGGAAATGCGGTTGGTAATTGATTGGGGTTAGAGCGTTAACTTACAAACGCCCACCCTCTTTCTTACTCCGGATCGGCCAAAACGCTTTTCACTTTTTCCGCAAGCTGGATTAAGGTGAAAGGCTTTGGCAAAAAAGTGACGTCTGGTTCTTCTGCAAGTAGCTCTGAAAACTCTTCTTCGGCATAACCTGAGATAAACACAATAGCCGCGCCGCCCAATAAAGCCCGACCTTTCTTGAGCAAAGTTGGGCCGTCCATACCCGGCATAACCACATCTGAAATCATCAGATCAAATTTTTCCTCACCAGTCTCAAGGATTTCGTAAGCCTCTTCTCCGTCCTCAGCCTCAACAACAGTATAACCACGTTTGCGCAAAGTCTTGGCGGCGATGACCCGCACAGAAGCTTCATCTTCAACAAACAAGATATTGCCCTGCCCTGCTAAATCAGATGGCTTGATACGGGCAGCAACTATTTGTGGTTTGGGCGTTGACGCGATTTGTACATCGCCTGTGGCGGTAGGGATATAGACGCTGAATGTTGTGCCGACACCAAGCTCGCTTTGGATACGTAAATGCCCACTAGATTGCTGGACAATACCGTAGACCGTTGCCAAGCCAAGCCCTGTACCTTTGCCTTGGGCCTTGGTGGTAAAGAACGGTTCGAATATTTTATCCTGAGTTTTTTTGTCCATACCCGTACCCGTATCGGTGACATCAAAACGAACATAACTACCCTTATTGCGTAATTTTATGCCTTGTTCCTTAAGTTCCTCATCTGTGACTTTAGAAGATTTCAGAGTGATCGTGCCGCCAGATTTTTCCAACATGGCATCGCGGGCATTGACACATAAATTCATCAACACGGTTTCAAGCTGGCCTTTATCAGCCTGAATGGGCAACAATCCACGACCGTGAACGACCTTAAGCTGAACCCGTTCAACCAGAACGTCTTGTAATAAATGCGTTAAATCAGACAGAGTGTTAGTCACATCCAGCACCACCGTGCGCAAGGTTTGCTTGCGCGAAAATGCCAGCAGTTTTCGCACCAACCCAGTTGCTCGCGATACCGTTTGGTTGATTTTTTGCAGCTCGGGATAAGACGGATCACCAATAGGGTGCCGCCCCAATAACTCATCGGTATTCAGGCGAATAGCCGTCAGAAGGTTGTTGAAATCATGCGCAACACCCCCAGCCAACTGGCCAATCGCTTGCATTTTTTGTGACTGCCCTAGCTTGTCTTCGAGCAATTTACGGCTGGTGACATCAATAATATAAACAGTACATCCAGCCTCATCAGGGGCGGCAAAATATACATCAACTGGCCGTGCCTGTTTGCCGCGCAAGTTAACATCTACGGGGCCGTCCTGAACATTTATCCCCCCGGCGATAAACTCTTCAGCGGCTGTATTTTCGACGAACAGAGATTTAAAACTTGTTGTTTTGCTGATTTCACCGTCCACCATGTTCCGCATTGCTTCATTGGCCTGTAGAATTTTTGCAGAATTAAGATCCGTACTATCCAACATAACCATGCCGAACGGGGCATTTTGTATGTCGAGCGCCTCTATATTGTTATCGGCGTTCTCTGGAGCCTGATTACTTTCGGTAATTTGCACGGGGCTGTCTACTATATTTGTTGTAGCCGCCAGCTCCGTTTTTCCAGTACCAAGTCCTGAATGGCCATAAACTGCGACGCTAGCATAAACATCGCCAGAATCCATTTCGTGCCAACTTCCCATCAAGACGATCGGAGAAACAACACCTTTTTTCGTCAACAATCTGGTATCGGTGCGCACGGTACGCCCCGGTGTTGGTGTGCTATCCAATAATGCGCCAGGACTTTCAATAAACTCTTTCATATGTTCTGGTACGGTCTCGGCATTAAATCCGACCCATGCTTGTAAAACCGCATTGGTTTTCAAAACCGTGCCGTCAGTCGAGACAGAGAACAAGCCAATCGGTGCCTGCGCCAATATAGAGGTTTCGTTGGCTTCAGCATTTATATCGTCCTGAATTTGCCAAAGTTGCCCATCTTTTATTGCGGATACTCGCACTTTAAACGAACGGTAGTCACCATCGGTATCTAGGGTGCGGATAACTTCTTCACCTATGTCATTGGCATTATTGGTATGATGTAAACGAAAAATAGCCGCAGAAGCAGATTTCTCTTGCCGGGAGAACAAACGCTCCACAGACGGCGGAACACCTTCGAGGGCTTCAACACCCAAGCTGCGCGCCAAATCCAAATATGCTGTATTTGCCATAAAAGGCTTGCCGCCAAGGACGATGAGGCTGGGCACTGGTAAAACGCGGAAGGAAGCAAGCAGGATATTTGCATCAGCACTATTTTGTGTAACCGTAGTGGAGAGGTTCTGGCGATTAAAGAAAATCGTCAATATTGCCAACATGGACACTACAGAAATTCCGGCCAGTAAAATGAATGCAGGCCATCCAAGTGCCTTGCCCTGCCACGAAGCAACCAGTGTCGCACCAATGGCAAGCGCCGCAAAAAACCAGAGCCACCAGACATTGCGCACCAAACCTAGTGTGGACACATCTGTGGCGTCTGCTTTATGAGCGACAAGATTATTCTGAATTAAGTGCTCCATTGCGCCAATCTATTCGTGAACCTGTTAAAATTTAGATTCGCAAACCAAAATCACAAAGGCAAGCCCAATTATCAAAGAACGCGGTATTTGTTCAAACGCTATACCTACCCTATTTCTCAGGTGCGTCTTTAACCAATTTCAATTGTGGTGCGACAGATTTTGTCCGCGTAGACTTACTCTCACTATTGCCAAAAAAGCTTTGCCCTACGGCGACACCGCTAATGGACGAATATTCTTCTAACTTTTGTGATTGCAATTTGTGTGCATTACGCAGGCTTTCCATATCAGACAATAAAGTAAGGTATTTCGTATTCAACTGATCATAATTCGCTTTGGCGCGGGCGAGCGCAGAATGGCCTTCTTCCTGCTCCTTGGCTCGGATATCTAACCTTGTTGTTAGCTCCTTGACCCGGCGGTGTTCAAGTTCGGCTTCAAGTTTCAACTTAGACTTTTCCTGTTCGTCGTAGCGTGCCATGTCTTCGTTGATTTTCTGTTGGGCTTTCATGCCGTCAATGGCCGATGTCAGTGCAAAAATTCTATCTTCACTGCGTAGGCGGAATTCCGCCAAGGCATTTTCATTGGATTGTGCATTATGGCGAGCCTTGTCAAATTTGGACAATGTTTCCATATGGTTTGCCTTCAGTTCAGCAAAATCGAGGCGCAAATTTTTAATGTCAGAAGTTGCGACCTCTCGCAACCGACGCTCATCGTCAATTTTCGCAGATAGAACCTCAGCCCTTTTAATCAATTCAGTTTTCTGACGCAGTAGGCCATTTTCGCTTACAGTTAGCCTGCCAATCGTATCTTGCAATACAGTATTTTCAGTTTGGACATCTCCGACCATATTGCGCAATTCACGGCGTTCTTCGCGGATGATTTCAAAGGTATCATTGGCTTCACTAAGGTGTTTACGCTCAACATTAAGCGTTTCAAAGGTTTTGGCGAGTTCGGTCTGGCTATGTTCTAATTCGCCGTGGGTTTCTTCGAAACGAGTTTTATAGGCCTGAGATTTGCTTTCAAGTTCGCTGGCCCACAACTGTTTTTTGGCAAGTTCGTTGCGCATATTTTCCAAATCGGCTTTAAGACCCATATTTTCAGGCTGCAAACGCTCAAGGTTGATTGTGTTAATCTCGGCAATTTTTAAAAAATCGGCAAATTTCTGTATCTCGCTAACTGTGCCCTGGTTAAGGCGCATACTTTCTCGCAAGGCATCGCCCATTCGCGATACGTCTTGCTTCAGCGCATTAATATCTCGCACTTGTTCTGACGCCCTAATAGATGGTTGCTCGGTGTTTAACGACATCATGGCTTCGGTCTGTTTAATGGTATTGGTGAATGCGGTATCTTGTAGTTTGACAGATTGAATTTTAACATCCGATACATTTGATTTCCGCTTAGTTTTATTAAAAATTCCCACATTTAGCTCCTGCTTAAATTTTGAGTTATCCAACTTTGTTACCCCCAAGAATAACAAACAAAAAATAACGAGTTAGTTTGTGCCCTCTGAAAAAAAACCAAAGCCACGAATCAACACTTGTTAATCAAAGGAAATCTTTACTAATTCTTTGTTAATATCCGCGAGGGTAATGATTGATCATGAACGCAAGCCCACACATAGGCACAAAAAAAATTGCCCAAATGGCACCGGAATAAGTC
>JAKITZ010000136.1 GCA_021647805.1 Robiginitomaculum sp. | reverse complement strand
CAAAGCACGCTGTTTGCCTAGTGCTCGTATCGCTGCGAAACTTGCCGTTGGTTACACATTGGACGAGCTGGACAACGATATTACCGGCGCAACTCCGGCCTCATTTGAGCCAAGCATTGATTATGTAGTTACCAAAATCCCGCGTTTTGCTTTTGAGAAATACCCCGGAGCTGAACCAATATTGTCCACGGCGATGAAATCGGTTGGCGAAGCCATGGCTATTGGCCGCACATTTACCGAAAGTTTGCAAAAAGCCTTGCGTTCACTGGAAACCGGACTTAGCGGCTTTGATGAATATGAGTTTGCCGGGCTTGGCGAAGGTGATGATAAGGGTGCAATAAGTGCCGAACTTGTCAAGCAAACCCCGCACCGGTTATTAGCAATTGCCCAAGCATTTCGCCACGGCTTATCATTAGAAGAGATCGTCGCCAGCTCATTGTATGAGCCGTGGTTTTTGGCTCGTATCGAAGAAATAGTTACTGCCGAGAAGAATATTATCGACCACGGATTACCGCAAACCAGTGCTGAATGGCTAACCATCAAGCAAATGGGTTTTGCCGATGCTCGCTTGGCAAAATTAAGCGGTAAAAATGAGATCGAAATACGCGCATTGCGTCATCAGGAAAATGTCCGTCCGGTATATAAACGTATTGATACTTGCGCTGCCGAGTTTAGAGCTAAAACCCCTTATATGTATTCAACTTATGAAAACGCCCCTTTTGGCGAGGCGGCCGAATGTGAAGCCGGTGTGTCTGATACCAAAAAGGTAATTATTCTTGGCGGCGGCCCTAACCGGATCGGCCAAGGCATCGAGTTCGATTATTGTTGTTGCCATGCAGCATTTTCCCTAAAAGAACTTGGCATTCAGTCAATCATGGTCAATTGCAATCCGGAAACAGTTTCTACAGATTTTGATACTTCGGACCGTTTGTATTTCGAGCCGCTTTGCGATGAAGATGTTTTAGAAATTTGCGCCAAGGAAATGAGCAAGGGTGAGTTGCTAGGGGTGATTGTGCAGTTTGGCGGGCAAACTCCGCTAAAACTGGCAGAAGCCTTACAAGATGCCGGTATTCCATTGTTAGGAACAGCTTTGGACAGTCTTGACCTGGCCGAAGATCGCGAGCGTTTCAAAGCGTTTTTAGAAGAACTGAACCTGACCCAGCCGCCGAACATTATCGCTAAAACAGAAGAAGAAACCTTGGCGGCGGCGGAAAAATTGGGTTTTCCTTTGGTATTGCGCCCCAGCCATGTACTTGGCGGAAGGGCAATGGAGATCATTACCAGTACTGCCTCATTACAACGCTATGTTCGCCAAGCGGTACAGGTTTCGGCTGGCTCACCATTATTACTTGATAGATATGTTAATGATGCAACCGAAGTTGACGTTGATGCTATTTGCGATGGAGATCAGGTCTGGGTTTGCGGCATTATGGAACATATCGAAGAAGCCGGTGTGCATTCCGGCGATAGTGCTTGTGCCTTACCACCATATTCCTTGTCTGATGCGATGATAGAGCGTTTACGAGAGCAAACCGTGCAAATGGCCAAAGCGTTAAACATTCGCGGCCTGATGAATGTGCAATTCGCTATTTCCGGCGATATTATTTATGTGTTGGAAGTAAACCCCAGAGCATCACGAACCGTACCATTCGTTGCCAAAGCCATTGGCGCACCGGTAGCAGCAATGGCAACACGGGTAATGCTTGGAGAAAAGCTTAGCGATATGAACTGCCCTGATATGTCAACCACACATGTGGCGGTCAAAGAAGCCGTGTTTCCATTTGCCAGATTCTTGGGCGTTGATCCGGTGCTTGGCCCGGAAATGCGTTCCACTGGCGAGGGCATGGGAATGGACACTGGCTTTGCCAGAGCTTTTGCCAAATCACAACTGGCCGCAGGCGTGATCTTGCCAACCAAAGGAACCGTATTCATTTCGGTAAAGGACAGTGATAAACAAACTATGGTTCCGCTGGCCAAACAAATGCAGGAAATCGGCTTTATAATTTTGGCAACCGGCGGCACTGCTGATCATTTAGCCGCAGCAGGCGTTACCCTTACCAAAGTCAATAAAGTCCATGAAGGCCGGCCGCATTGTGTTGATGTCATGAAAAATCGTGAAATATCGCTGGTATTCAATACCACCCAAGGACGACGCGCCCACGAGGACAGCTATACTATTCGGCGCACTGCCTTGGAGATGAGTATTCCATATTTCACCACCGCTTCGGCAGCAGCAGCGACCGTATTGGCGATAGTTGATGCAACAAGCTCTGAATTAGAAGTTCGGGCGCTACAAGAGTTTTAGTTTCGGCCTTAGATGGGAACCAATATCGATTTTATGAATTTTACAGTTCAAATAAAAGATATTGGTGATTTTTAAGATTTTCCCGAGCGGATAAACCTTAAAAAGGATCATCAGGAAAAGGCTTGTTGTTGGCGCAAGTGCCTTTGCCATTCTAAAGAAAGCCCATGTTTTGTTAGGTTCGTCGAGTATTCACCATGTCAAAGAGCCGCAAACTGGCTGGTTATGAGCGCTTGCAAGATCATTATAGCAGGGTAACACAAAGCGGGCATTTTCAGGACTTATCCCCGCCGTTCAAGGGTTGCTAAGGGTCAATGAGTGCTAATTCTTTGCCAATTAAGCCTTGCTAGAAATAACATCTTTGCCAATGAGTGCTAATTAAGGGTTATCCCTCAAGGGTCAGGTGACCCTTGCTTGCACTGATATTTTGTCTCGCGAACAAGTCGGGCGATTACAGTTAGTGATGAAGTCACAGATATCTCTTAATGATTTTTGTCCTTGACCTTTATCGGTGTGCTTGACGTTGACGTTAACGGCATCTAATATCTGCCGATGGATCGAGATTCTGCCGAAATTAGAGAATATACCATTAGCCAACTGGCAATGGAGTTTGGCGTTACGGCTCGGGCTTTGCGTTTTTATGAAGACAAGGGTTTGTTGCGTCCTTCTCGTTCCGGTAGTTCGAGGATTTATTCGGCCTCTGATCGGGCGCGAGTACGGCTTATTCTGCGTGGCAAAAGAGTTGGATTTACATTGGACGAAATCAAGCAAATGATGGATCTGGAAACGCTGGATTCTGGTGGTTTGATTCATATGAATACATCATTGCAACAGTTTCGCGCTCGTATTAGCGCACTAGAGCAACAACGCGCCGATATTGATCTGTCGATAGCGGATCTAAAGGCTGGTTGCGCCTGGCTTGAGGCGCGTCTTGTCGATCGCGAACCATCTGAAGAAATTAAGCGCAATGCTATGGCTTTTGAAGCTTTGGCTTTGGCGCGTCTAGAAACTTAAAATTAGGGGAAATACTATGCCAACTTACACAGCACCAATTCAAGACATGAAGTTCTTACTTAACGAAGTCCTTGATATTGAACAATATAGCGCACTGCCAAGGTTTGAAAACGCGCCAAAAGATCTGGCTGACGACATATTAGAGGCGGCAAGTAAGTTTGCCTCTGGTGTTTTGCAGCCGCTTAATATGGTTGGCGACATTGAGGGCTGCACCCGTCATGATGATGGCTCGGTTGGTACCCCGACCGGTTTTAAGGACGCATTTGATCAATTTGTTGAAAATGGCTGGCCGTTATTGGGAGCCGATCAGGAGTATGGCGGTATGGATTTGCCGCAAGTATTGGGCATTGTTGTTTCTGAAATGATGAGTACTGCCAATATGTCATTTGCCATGTACCCGGGTCTTACCCGTGGCGCGGTCGAAGCTATTACTGCTGGCGGCACACCAGAGCAAAAGGCCAAATACCTGCCGAAAATGTCATCTTGTGAGTGGGGTGGCACGATGAATTTAACCGAATCTCATTGTGGTACTGATCTTGGCTTGCTGAAATCCAAAGCGGTTCCGCAGGCTGATGGTTCATATAAAATCACTGGCGAGAAAATCTTTATTTCTTCTGGCGAGCATGATCTTACCGATAATATTATTCATATGGTTTTGGCGCGTATCGAAGGCGCGCCCGCCGGAACCAAAGGCATATCATTGTTCATCGTGCCAAAAGTGATGGTCAATGATGATGGCTCATTGGGTGAACGTAATTCAATGATTTGTAGTTCTATCGAGCACAAAATGGGTATTCATGGTAATTCTACATGCACGCTTAATTTTGACGCAGCCACTGGTTATCTAATCGGTGAAGAAAACAAAGGTCTGCGCCTGATGTTCATTATGATGAATGCCGCAAGACTTGGAACCGGTATGCAAGGCTTGTGTCAGGCCGAAGCTGCTTATCAAAATGCATTGGAATATGCCAAAGACCGGCTTCAAGGAAGGTCTTTAACCGGCCCCAAAAACCCTGATGGTGTGGCTGATCCGATCATTGTTCACCCCGATGTGCGCCGAATGTTGCTCGAGCAAAAAGCCTTTGCCGAAGGTGCGCGGGCGTTTTTGTACTGGTTGTCTTTGCACAATACGCTTGAAGACGTTGCCACTGACGAGGCAGTAAAAGAAAAGGCCGGTGATTATATGGCATTGCTGACCCCGGTGGCCAAAGCATACGTCACTGATGGTGGTTACAAATCGGCGACTAATGCCCAGCAAATCTTTGGCGGCCATGGTTATATTGAAGAAACCGGCGCTTCGCAATTTGTCCGTGATGCCAGAATTGCCATGATCTACGAGGGCGCAAATGGCGTGCAGGCGTTGGATCTGGTCGGGCGTAAACTTGCCTTGCATGGTGGTCGACCACTATTTTCGTTCATTGCCGAACTGGACGCTTTTATAGCGGATAATGCCGGCGACAAACAGCTTGATCCATTTCTTGATGGACTAAAAGAGGCGCGGGAGAATTTGAACGAAGCCACTACTTGGTTAATGGAAAACGGCCTTAGCAATTTTGACAATGCTGGCGCTGGATCGTTCGACTTCTTGCAATTGTTAGGCCTTACCTCAATGGCTTATATGTGGGCAAAAATGGCCAAAGCGGCCTTGGTTAAGTCTGGCAGTGACGATCCGTTTTATGCCAATAAATTGCTTACCGGTAAGTTTTTCTTGGCGCGGATACTTCCCGATGCCGCTATGCATCTGACCAAAATAAAATCCGGTGCCGAACCATTGATGGCCATGTCTGCGGATGGATTTTAACATGAAACCGGCTCTTGATTTCAAAAACCCCGATTGGTTCGCCGAAGAAGATATAAATATCTTTCGTGATGCGGCGTTTGAGTTTTATTCCCGCGAATGTGCGCCGCATTCCGAACGCTGGCGCGAACAAGGCATTGTTGATCGTGAGACCTGGAATCTAGCCGGCAAGATGGGCATGTTATGTACTTCCATTCCCGAAGAATACGGCGGCGGCGGTGGTGATTATCGTCACGAAATGATCGTCATGGAAGAAATGATCCGTGCCAAGGTCGATGGCTTTGGTATCTCGCTGCATAATGCGATTGTCGCACCATATATTTTGCATTACGGAACCGAAGAGCAAAAACGTAACTGGTTGCCACGTATGGCTACTGGCGAATTAGTAGGCGCGATTGCCATGACCGAGCCGGGTACCGGTTCTGATTTGCAAGGAGTTAAAACCAGAGCCAGAAAATCCGGCAATGGTTATGTGTTAAACGGCTCGAAAACTTTTATCACAAATGGCGGAACTGCAAACTTGATCATTGTCGTCGCCAAAACCGGTGAAGAAGATGGCGCCAAGGGCGTATCGCTGATGGTTGTGGAAACCGATGGTGCGGACGGTTTTAAACGCGGGCGCAATTTGGATAAAATTGGTGGCCATGCCCAAGATACTTCCGAGCTGTTTTTTGAAGATGTGCAGGGCGATTTATGGAATCCGACGAGTGTGGTTCAGATTCTGGATACGGTTCGCGCCTTTTTTAACTTGCCGCAGACACCGGGATTCAGCCTGGAAAAGGCCAACCTGAAAATCAAGCTGGTCCCTGACTGTTCTGGCGGTCCCTGTTCTGGTGGCCCGCTTACGGTGGATTATACCATGCATCAGGTAGCTGATACGAGCTGTTCCTGTGTTTCGATCATCGGATGCGGAAGCATTACGGTGAATGTGCATTGCGGAATCTGCCCGGCAGATTGTCAGGATGGCGGACTTGTCTTCACGGGATTCGATTCTCAAAGATTAAACTACGGCCTCCCGGACAACAATGATGATGGTCTGCCCGATGGTTTTGGCAGTATCGACATGACGAAGGTGCGCACGAAATATCTCATGCTGAGGGATACGCTTTTCACACGTTTTCATGGTTATGTCGATACTACGGCTGCGAATCCGACCTGGGCTGAAGGTTTTGCGCAGTCCACGATTACAAGAGGAAATGTCCTTACTGCTGTTTCTTATGAAGTTCGGATCGTGGATGCCAGCACCAATACTGTTTATACATGTCCGCTGGCCGCCCCGACCATCGTTACTATGGGTACGACGCGTTCATTTAGTTATGATCTGGACACGGCTGCACTTTCTGGTTGTCTGCCGCCCGGCTTTGTATATGAAGTCGATGACAGCGTCGAAGTGACGGCGATTTATGTGGTTTCCGCTAATCCGGGTGGCATCGTACAGGGACAGACCATCACCAATGTTTTTGCGCTG
>JAKITZ010000135.1 GCA_021647805.1 Robiginitomaculum sp. | reverse complement strand
ATCGGAATTTCTGGCGCCAAGCCCATAATTACTTGCGGCTTGGTTCCTTGGCCATCGCGCAAAGTTTCTAGATCGTTTAAGTTTTGCCGATCCATGGCCAGTATGTAGTCAAAATCGTGAAAATCGTCACGAATTACCGCTCTGGCATAAAGACCAGACATATCATAGCCTTCTTTTGCGGCCATGGCGCAAGCCCGTGCATCAGGTGAATTGCCAATGTGCCAATTCGCGGTTCCTGCTGAATCAACAATAATGTTAAGTATTAGTTTGCTTACCCTTTTCTTGAAAACCGCTTCGGCGGTTGGCGATCTGCAAATATTACCCAGACAGACAAATAGTATTTTACTCATTTTTGCTCCAAATACGTAGTAAATTCGCTCAAAGACTCTCGCCACAGCAAAAACTGATCGGTAATATTTCCAAGAGCAACACCGCCAGCCAGATAAATATCCATTTCCAAAATTATGGCCTTGTCAGAAACAGAAGTATAAGCGCGCACAAACCGGCTCTTGCGGTTCCAGGTATTCAACAAATCTGGCCGTTTCTCATCATTTATCGTGCGCTGTATTACCGCTCGCATTTGTAATTCACTGCATTTTTGCTGCTCGCCACTGCAATTATACCCGTACAAAAACCAAGTCATCTTATCCAGTACAACCAACCTGTTATCGGCAACTATTCCCTCGCCAGCAACTGGTTCAAATTGATGAGTAAGGCCAAGTAAGTCAAGAGTTTCGGCCACGTCAGCTATGGTCATTTCTGTATAGATATTGGGTTGTTGTTCGGTGGCTTCAGATGCGAACGAGACACTAATTATAAGCGTAGCAAGCAATACTGAAAATAAACTGGCTTTGATGTTTCTTGCGATCATACCGCTCATCGCGGCGCGCGTTTTGACAAAATTCGCTGCAAAGTCCTGCGGTGCATATTCAGTCGTCTGGCAGTTTCGGAGACATTATGCTCGCACAGCTCAAACACTCGCTGGATATGCTCCCATCTTACGCGATCCGCCGACATCGGGTTTTCTGGCGGCGCGGCATGGTCTTCACCACTGGCCATTAAGGCATTAACCACATCGTCAGCATCAGCAGGTTTGGCCAAATAATCTATGGCGCCGGCTTTTACCGCGCTTACTGCCGTGGCGATATTTCCATAGCCGGTTAACATTACAATTTTACAATTTTCACGATTTTCACGTAAAACATCAACAACTTGCAGGCCGTTACCGTCTTCTAGGCGCATATCCAATACTGCAAAGGCTGGCGGGTTTAACCTGGCAATATCATTGGCTTCGGCGATTGTCCCTACTGCGCTAACTGCAAAACCGCGATTAGTCAAAGCCCGTCCAAGGCGGGTGCGAAACGGTGCGTCATCGTCAAGAATAAGTAATGAATGATCCTCAGGAAGTTCAAAATTATCAGGCATTATAAATCTTCTCCTTAGTGTACATCCATCTCTAATACTATCGTACCATAGTGTCTTTTCAAGGTCTTGACCTTTATCAATTATACTCAAAACTTAAATTAAACAGTATCTTGAGTATAATTTATCTTCTGGATTCATCAACTTAACCAAAACCCGGTAACCACTTTTTGGGTCGACGGAGTATATAGTTATTGCTCGGTTATTATTACACTTTTTGGCCAAATGATTTGCACCATTGCCCCACCTAACGCAGAGCTTTTACCGCATTTTATTTCGCCGCCAGTTCGCTCAATTAGGTTTTTTGATATAAAAAACCCAAGCCCTAACCCACCTTGAGACTTTTCGTTTCCACCGCGCCTAGAGGTTACATAAGGATCGCCCAATCGTTCCAATATGTTTTGATCAAATCCGGGGCCGTCATCGCAAACGGTAATTATAATCCAGTCATCATCCCAAAGACCGGTTATCTCGACTGCTGATTTGGCAAAGCTTAACGCGTTTTCGGTAAAAGCGGATAGAGAGTGAAGAATTTCTGGTTTTCGTTGTAATGTTGGCTGTTTCGAACTTGGCTCTAAGTTTTTGGACTTAACGCTCCAGACAAGTGAAATATTAGCATGCATTAGCGGTGCGCAAGTCTCTTCCAATAATGCAGACAATGAAAGCTTGGCATGAAATGGATCGTTTTCAACACCGGGCTGTGATAGTTTTCCCAATATCTGGCGACATCTTATTGCTTGCGATAAAATCAGATCAAGGTCTTCTTGTACACGGCAGCGTTCTTCTGTTGAAGAATAAAAACAGCCATTTTTAAGTTCCCGGTTTAATTCTTTGGCCGCTAGTTGAATGGTTCCAAGTGGAGTGCCAAGTTCATGGGCGGTTGCCGCGGCCAATCCGCCTAATGCGGATAAGCGATGTTCGGTGGCAAGCACGGCTTCGGTGGCGCTAAGAGCTTCGGCCATTTGGTTGCGTTCCGAAGAAATGCGCCAGACATAAATGCCAGTAAAGGCAATAGTTATAAGCGTTGCAGCGGTTAATCCAAATTGGAATAATGTGCTACCAAATGTCCAAATATGATCGTCCGGCAATGGCAATGGTAGGGAATATCTGGCAAGTAAAATAACCATGACCACTACTAGAAGAAACAATAAGGCGGCTTCACGAAATCGCAATACGGTCATTGCCACCACTACTGGCGCGGCAAATAACACTAAAAATGGATTGGAAAGCCCGCCGGTTAAGCCAATGAGTGCGCCTAATTGCAATAAGTCAAAAGACAATTGTCCGAACAGTTGCTTTTTGTTTAAGCGTTTATTGCTAGGTGATGCGCTTATCAGATAAAGGTTTAATGCGGCGCTGATAGCGATCACCGTCAAGCTGGATTTTATCGGAAGCGTAAAACCAAAGCCAAAATGAACCAGTAATATTGTTATTGTTTGTCCAGCTATTGCTGCCCAACGTAGCAATGCAAGTGTCGAGCTACGCAAACCACCATAGTTTTTTAAAAGTTTATTTGCTGAATATGGCAAAGTGCACCTTAGAAGACTTGAATGTTAAATTGATTCTAGGCTATCTGAGAGTTAAATAAAAGCATCATAAGAAAAAACCGATCATGAACCAGAAATTATCAACTAGCCTCATCGTCATTCGCTGGACAGCGATTGTACTAATAGTCTTTATCGGCGGTTGGATGTGGATGAAAAGCACCAGCCAAACTGCGCAAACAACATTGTCTTCGGGACGGGCAAGCATTGGTGGTGATTTCACCTTGATCAACCAAGGTGGCGTTACCGTCACTCAAGAGGATTTTCGCGGCAAAGCGATGTTGATATATTTTGGTTATGCATATTGCCCCGATGTTTGCCCGACCGCCTTACAGGTAATGGGCTCTGCCATGCAAAGCATTGGCGATAAGGCCAATAATTTTCAACCGGTTTTAATTACTATTGACCCGGATCGCGATACACCGGAATTACTGGCGCAATATGTAACCTCCAATGGCTTTCCTGATGGTCTGGTCGGCTTAACCGGAACCAAGGAGCAGATCGCCGCCGCAGCCAAGGCGTTTTCTGTGGTTTATCGTCGTGCCGCTGGCGATGAGCAGGCTGACGATTATTTAATGGATCACTCCAGTATTGTTTTACTGATGGACGATAAGGGCGAATTTGTTGCAGCTTTTGGCCACCAAGACAGCCCGCAAGTTATTGCTAAATGTTTGAATGATTATCTTGTCGCTAAGCCGTGCCGGCGATGATTGAGGTTCTGGCTCATGATTGTGGGCCAGTATCGGTGTTGATCCATCGTAAAAGCAAACGCATCACTTTGCGACTTGATCATGCCAGCAGAAATGCGCAATTAGTATTACCGCACAAAAAATTTCTAGGACAAGGCAAGAAGCTGTTATTGCAGCGATCTGAGTGGTTGACGCAGCAATGGAAGAAACTACCACGGGCAATGCCGTTTATTGCTGGCAAAACCATATTGCTTGGCGGTGAGCAAACAGAGCTGGTGTTTGAAAAGGGCAGGGGTGCGGCGCGTGAGCAAAATGGTCAGTTTATAGTTCCGGCAACTCAAGAAGCGGCATTTGCTGATCGGGTGCGTAGGGCTTTGATCGAGCGGGCAAGAATATCATTACAAGAACAAGTTTGTTTGCATGCTAAAACCTTAAATGTGCAGCCGCAAAGACTAACTGTTCGCGACACCCGATCCCGTTGGGGTTCGTGCAGTGCTGCTGGTAATTTGAATTTTTCGTGGCGACTTATTTGCGCACCGGCTTTTGTGCTTTCTTATGTTGCCGCCCACGAAGTAGCGCATTTGCGCGAGGCCAATCACAGTTTTAAGTTTTGGGATCTGGTCAAGCAAAGTTTTGGCGATCCGGCACCGGCTAGAAAATACTTGCGTGCAAATGCACCAAAACTATTTGCGATAGGCGCAGAAGGGTAAATAAATTAACGATGGAGAAGAAAATGACCGAAACACCATTTTTGCAATTGCTAGGTATAACGGGTCGTTATGCGTCTTTGGCTTATGAAAATTATTCGTTGGTTCGCTCGCTGGCCGAGCGGCTACGTGATGGCTTTTGCGGACACTTAAATGCCGGCGATGGTGATTGTGTGTTTTTGATCCCGCCAACTGGCCCATTTATACCAAAAAACTATGGCAGTGGTGCTTTTTCAGTAGCCGGTAATAGCTATTTGCAATTATCACCGGTTAGCTTTGGTTTGGCGGTAAGAGTAAGTGCCAAAGATGACTGGTTGCGAGTGGCATTTTCATGTTCGGTTGAGGGTGGTAAATTACAAGCCTTTATTCAAGGTGGCCGTAGTTTCGATCTTGATCTGCCATTGGACGATAAACAGGTAAAAACTATGTTCGAGCCTTTATATAGGCATATTTATGACTGGTTTGATGATCGGGTAGTTCAATATGAACAAGGAAGTTATGGTAGTCGCGAGATCGGCTTTGAGATCATCAACGCCTCTGATCTGGGGTCGAAAAAATAAATGGATATTGCGCTAACCTTGGATTTAACGACAAAGATTGCCTTGATCATTGCTGCTGGCATGACGGCGCAATGGTTGGGTTGGCGCTTACAATGGCCAGCGATTGTCCTGCTTAGCATTGCCGGGCTGTTACTTGGACCAATAAGCCAATTGGTATTTACTACGCCATTGCTTGATCCGGTAAATGATTTTGGTGAGTTGTTACGGCCAGCTATTGGTTTGGCAGTGGCGCTTATCTTGTTTGAAGGCGGGCTGACTTTGCGCTTTGCCGACTTGCGCGATGCCGGTGGGGCGGTGCGTCGGTTGGTTTTTGTTGGTGCGCCATTGGGTTGGCTACTTAATACCGCAGCAGCATATTATCTGGCTGGATTATCATTCGAGCTGGCGGCATTGTTTGGCGGCTTGATGGTTGTTACCGGGCCAACGGTAGTGATGCCATTATTACGCCAAGCCAAATTATCAGGACGTGCTGGCTCGGTGTTAAAGTGGGAGGGTATTGTTAACGATCCGATCGGCGCGTTATTTGCGGTACTTGTTTATGAAATAATTGTCCTGACCAGCAATGGCATGCCGACAATGGGCGGCATTTTATGGTTGATATTTGCGGCAATAATAGCTGCATTTATGGGCATTGCCGCTGGCTATGCCTTGGTGTTTGCTTTTCGCAAAGGCTTGGTGCCGGAGTTTCTTAAAAGCCCATTGATCTTGGCGATGGTTTTGGTTGTTTATGCGCTTGCCGATATATTAGCGCATGAAACCGGTCTGGTTGCGGTAACGGCTATGGGCTTGACCATGGCCAATATCAAGTTTGCGGCCATCGAAGAAATGATCCGCTTTAAAGAAAGCATTGCTACCTTGTTAGTTTCAAGTTTGTTTGTGGTGCTTACCGCTGGTTTGAACTTTAGTGATGTTGAAATGCTTAACTGGCGAACCGTCGGGTTTGTCGCGGCAATGTTGTTTGTGGTGCGTCCGGCGATTATCTTTATTTCGACTATCGGCACTAAATTAAATTTCAAGGAAAAACTGCTTATCGGCTGGATTGCTCCTAGAGGCATTGTTGCGGTGGCGGTGGCCGGTTATTTTGCATGTGGCGGATTTGTACGCTCGATGTGTGCGTCCGTAAAAGCTTCTTTATATGCTCGCCCTGTTCTTCTGGGTCATCAGGCAGGAAGAATGTGTCTTGCATTTCGCGTGCGGGGTGGCCGGGCGGGAAGTTAAGCGCGGTAAAGTTGAAGAAATCATCTTCAATATCGGGCCCTTCGGCAACCGAGAAACCCATATCGGCGAAAATAGCGGTTAGCTCTTCAATTGTTTGGCTAATCGGGTGGATTTTCCCTTGCTTTTGTGGGCGTGGGGATAGGGTGATATCAATGGTTTCCGTGGCGAGGCGGGCATCCATTTCTTGACGTTTTAGCGCGGCCTCTTGGCGTTTGATTAAATCTGCGATTTCATCTTTTAAAATGTTGAGGGCTTGTCCTGTGGTTTTTCGCTCTTTGGCATCCATTTTACCAAGGGTTTTCATCATGGCAGTGATTTTGCCTTTTTTTCCTAAAGCAGAACGGAGAATTACACCGGTTACACTTTGTATTTCGAAAAATACTCTGAAACGGGTCGTTGAGATCTGCCTAGCCTGCATTTCCAGAGGCCCAACCTTTTACTCATGCAACATGCGGGCTAGCAGGGGCTGAAAAAGTCTATTCACCCCTGCAATACCAACCATTTTTTCCTGCCAAACTTTTCCT
>JAKITZ010000134.1 GCA_021647805.1 Robiginitomaculum sp. | reverse complement strand
GTCGGCGGCGGAAAACTATAAACTTCAGTCATTTGCGGCTTCTACGTCAAATGGCTTGCCAACCTGAACTGTAATTTTCTTTATATCAACATACCTGCCAAGACCTTTGGTATCCGGCCAAACACCAATAAATGAAAGGTTGGGAGCAACATCATAAACTTTCACCGGATGCTTTGTGTAACAAGGTTGCCATTGCTCTGTTAGCTCACACATCACCCGCTCACCATTACCGTGAGCAACGTAGTAAAATCGCAATAATACGTCATCCGAGCCTTTAAGCTCCGGCTTGCGCATAACAACAGAAAAATAAACAGTATGCCCCTGCCAAGCTTCACCTATATCCGGCAAAAAAGCCAATGCAGTACCAGCGTGCAAGACCCCGCTATTTATTGGTTGGCTAGAAACAGTTCTAACATATTTCCCATCTATCGGATCATCAATAAACTCATCTGCCATGCCAGAGCCGCTATTGATTAATTTAAGGGCATCCCCCTCAATAACAAAGCCCAGCAACGGATCGCCCGATAACGGGCCATCAACGGCCTCACTGCGCGGCCCAAAGGTTATTGAACTATAAACGAGACCAATAACAACCAAAAACAACAAAGGGAAAAAAAATCGGTCAGAGAGCATTAAACACCTGTATTTTCCAATTATACTAAAACTTAAATTAAACCATATTTTTAGTATAATCTCATTTAACGATCCACATTTTTATCTGAAAACAGATTCTCATTCTTCAGGTATGTGAAGTATTCTTAGTACGGTAATGTCCCAGTTGATGAACATTGTTTTTGGAATCCTTGTCGTCAGAGTCAGGTATATCTAACCACTTACCTAGAATCTGCAAAGCAGACTGCTCATCGCCCATTCGACACGCTGTTTCCAATCCATGTATAGCGTTTCGCAAAGCATCTACATCAATACCGCTGGTAGCCAATGATATTTTTGAATCAGTAGTGAGAGCGACTTCTTCGCCGGGTTCATGCAGGTTTTCAAGAATTTTTTCACCGGGGCGCAAAGAAGTAATAACAATTGGCACATCAATGTCTGGCATTAGTCCATTCGCTAAAATCATACGTTTCGCCAGATCAGCGATCAATACCCTTTGCCCCATATCTTGAATAAACACACCGCCGGTGGTTTGTGGCGATGCCAAACCCAATTGCAGCGCATCAAGCAATAGTCCGACCGCTTCACGCTCAGTCATAAAAAAACGCTCGGCCTTTGAGTGGGTAATGGTAATGGAACGTCTCGTATCAATTTGTTTTTGAAACAATGGAACTACCGAACCAGAAGAACCAAAAACATTACCAAATCGAACTACAATAAAACGAGTCTTGGAATTATTAGATATGTCTTTACTGCGACAAACCAATTCCGCTAACTTTTTAGTGGCCCCCATTATATTTCGCGGGCAAACTGCTTTGTCTGTAGATATCAACACCAAAGCTTCAGCCCCTACTGCTTCAGCAGCATCAGCAACATTACGAGTTCCAAGAACATTGGTCGCTGCACCTTCTGCTGGGT
The DNA here is from genome assembly GCA_021647805.1 of Robiginitomaculum sp. GTDB lineage: Bacteria > Pseudomonadota > Alphaproteobacteria > Caulobacterales > Maricaulaceae > Robiginitomaculum_B. The sequence goes on along the minus strand of JAKITZ010000134.1, from coordinate 5,143 downwards.
TGTCTTCGACCATTCCAACATGTTTTAACGCCGCTACGTGAAAAACAACATCAGGCTTTTCTTCGATAAATACCCGACCCAGACGCGCCCGATCCCTAACATCGCCAAGCGCAATTCTGCAAGGTAATTTATGCTGCAAATTTTCAATAGTATTTCGAATATTATACAGGCCGTATTCATCATGGTCGAACAAAGTAATATGCGAAGGAGAAACCGCAGCTACCGCCCGCGACAACGCACTACCAATAGACCCTGCTGCTCCGGTAATGAGGACACGTTTTCCTGTTAAATTAGCGCCAGACTTGAACAAATCAATATCATGCTCTTCACGACCAAGTATCTTTGAAACATCAGCCGAGTTGTATTGATCGTCCTTAATCACCCTTAATCACCCTTAATCACCATATACCTATTCCATTCTACACTTATGGTTTTATCCAACCAATAATTAAGCATTACAAGATAGAGGATTGTGATCAATAAAGAAAGTCTGTTCTTGCTTAAATATACTAAAAACACTGAATTAAACCGTGTTTTTAGTATAGTTTATCTTCTGGATCCATCAACTTATCCAAAAACCGGTTTCCACTTTTGGGGTCGATGGAGTATATAAACAACACGTTTATATGGTTATTCCACAGTCACTGATTTAGCCAAATTACGAGGTTTGTCTACATCCGTACCTAATGCCTTAGCCGTATGGTAAGCCAATAACTGTAATGGAATTGATGAAACCAACACAGAAGACATTGCACCAGCCGTTGGCATTATAACTATTTCATCAACATCGGCATCACATTGCTCCGCACCCTTTTGATCTGTAAACAAGATTACTCTGGCACCACGGGAAATAACTTCTTGCACATTCGAGCACGTCTTTTCAAACAAATTATCAAACGGAGCAATGACAATAACCGGCGTGCCGTCCTCAATCAAAGCAATAGGGCCATGTTTTAATTCCCCGGCAGCATAACCTTCAGCGGTAATATAGGTGATCTCTTTCATTTTAAGAGCACCTTCCATTGCTAATGGGTGGTAGATACCACGACCAAGAAACAACATATATTTGGCGTCTTTTAAACCAATAGCGATTTCCTTGAGTTGCGCTTCCAGCAAAAAAGCCTCCTGCACCAATTTTGGAGCCTCCAATAGGTCAGCAACCCGCGCCTTGATGTCTTCTTCACCAAGCTGCCCTCTAGCCCTTGCCGCACTTATAGCAACGCAAGCAAGCGCAGCTAATTGCGCAGTAAAAGCTTTGGTGCTGGCCACGCCTATCTCTGGACCGGCCAACGTAGGCAAAAGGCCACTTGCACCACGAGCAATAGATGATTCTTGCACATTGACCACAGCATAAGTCGGCACTTTGGCGCGGTTAGAATATTGCAAACAAGCCAGAGTATCAGCTGTTTCACCTGATTGCGAAACAAAGATAACCGGCCCTGTTTCCGGCAAAACTGGATTACGGTATCTAAATTCAGATGCCACATCAATTTCAACAGATAACCGCGCAACATTCTCAAACCAATGCTTGCCGGCAGCAGCTGCGTAATGTGCTGTCCCGCAAGCAATTGCCACCGCACGATCTGCTTTGGCAAAACACTCATCGGCTGGTGTCTCTAATAATTCAAAACTAAGTGCATCGGTATAATGAGCCAAGGTGCGAGAAATAGATTCAGGCTGTTCGTAAATTTCCTTTAGCATGAAGTGCTCATGCTCGCCCTTATCGGCAATTGTATTATCTACATTGGCTATAGTTACCGGTCTTGATACCGGATTGTTATCTACGTCGAAAATATCAACCCCGTTAGAGCGAACAATAGCCCGATCGCCCTCTTCAAGAAAAATGACATTGCGCGTGAACGGAGCCAATGCAAATGCATCAGAACCTACATAACCCTCGGTTTCTCCAAGTCCGACGACCAAAGGAACATTTTGTTTTGCTACAAAAATTTCACTAGGCCGGTTTTGGTAAATCGCCGCTATAGCAAATGCACCTTCAAGCCTGTCGATAGTTGCAAAAAAAGACTCTTCCTCGGTCATAGAGAGAGCTAGGTTACGAGCGATCATTTGCACAACAACTTCACTGTCGGTTTGTGACTGAAACACGCGACCATCGGCCTCTAATTCTTTGCGCAACTCACGAAAATTTTCAATAATACCGTTATGAACAATAGCTACTTGGTCGGCTGTGTGCGGATGAGCATTGATTTCGGTTGGCTTACCATGTGTTGCCCAACGGGTATGAGCAATGCCAAGAGATCCATCTAGAGGATTATCAGAGATCGCCTGTTCAAGATTAACTATCCGTCCCTTAGCCCGACGCCGCGTTACGCCGACACCATTTAGAACAGCCACTCCAGCTGAATCATAGCCGCGATACTCCAGTCGTTTTAAACCCTCAACTAACCGGCTGGTAACTAGATCGTTACCAACTATCCCCACTATACCACACATTACACACCCCATTATAACAAATGAAAATCAACCAGACCAAAACCACTCAAAGCGATAAGTTCGACTGTGCTTTACGATAAGCTTGGTTGTACTTTCGGTTGCAATACTACAACCTATCAATCTTCATCGCAAGATGCATGGTTCATTATATAAATATGGTAAATATTCCCATTTTTAGGTTTAGTCAAGTACATTTAGAAAAGGCGCCTGAGTAACACCCTAACGAAACACGCACCTGTATCCGTCGAAGTAACTCCAAAAAATCAAAAATAACCCTTTTGCATCAAGTCCTTAATATGCACCATTCCGACAGGTATTTCATTTTCAATTACAAACAAATTAGATATTCGCTTCGACACCATAATCTCTATTAACTCAGACACTCTTTGATCCGGGTGAGCGGTAACCGGCTGTTTAGTCATTACCTGACTTGCCTTTTGCTCAAAAAACCCGCCGACCATGGCTCGTCGCAGATCGCCATCTGTGATCATCCCGATAAACCGACCATCTTCATTATCGACAACAGCTACACAACCCTGCCTGCCTTGCGTAATTTTTGATACAATTACTGCGCCCATTTCCTCTTCGCAAACAATTGGAACATCCTCGCTCATTTCTTGTAAATATGCTCTTACTTTCTGTAATTTCAGGCCTAACTTTCCGCCTGGGTGACGAGCGCCAAACTCTTCACGAGAAAAACCTCGCAAATGCATTATAGAAATAGCCAATGCGTCACCCAACGCCGAAGCAATTGTAGTTGATGTTGTCGGAGCCAAACCATTTGGGCAAGCCTCAGGCGCATCTGGTAATTCAACAATTACATCAGAGTGTTCCCCAAGAAAACTATTCCGGTTTCTTGTAAAAGCTATAAGCGGAATTTTTTTGTCTTTACAATGAACGATTAAATCGCGCAGTTCGCGGGTTTCGCCTGAATTGGAAATAGCCAGCACACAAGCATCATCGACGATCATACCAAGGTCGCCATGGCTAGCTTCGGTGGGATGAATAAAAAATGATGGCGTTCCAGTAGAAGAAAATGTAGCTGCTATTTTATTACCAATATGTCCTGATTTTCCAACACCCGAGACAACCCAATGACCCTGCGTGGCAAATATAACATTAGCCGCTTTCAACAAAGCCGGGTCGAGGTGATCCGCCAGATCAGCCAAAGCCTTGGCTTCGGTAGAAATTACCGCGCTGGCAATTGATAACAGCTCAGCTTCTGTTGGTGGCTTAGCCATGATTGTCATTCCATTAAATTGTAATGTTTCTACAAAATGATACAGCCTTAAACGCAATGCAAGTGTTTGCTGGGTTGATCACGGTAGTTTTCTGTTACAAAACAAGACTTGAACAAAAGAATAAGTATACTAAAAACTTAAATTAAACCGTATTTTTAGTATACTTTATCTTTGTGATCCATCAACTTATCCAAAAACCGGTTCCCACTTTTTGGGTCGATGGAGTATACATGAACTCAATTACCGATACAGATATACAAGAAGTTTTGCTGGCGGCTATTTTTCGTGCTGGAAAAGTAATACTTGATATTCAGCAAAAGGGTTTTAATGAGAAGCTGAAACAAGATGGATCACCAGTAACACTGGCCGACCAATTAGCCGAAGAAATACTACTAACCACATTGTCTAGGCTATTTCCTGGAATACCGGTGGTTGCCGAAGAGGCCGTTGCCGCAGGTCAGATACCAACGATAAGCGACAGGTTCTTTTTGGTGGACGCTCTTGATGGCACCAAGGATTTCATTGCCGGCGGTGACAACTTTACCGTCAATATTGGGTTGATTGAGCAAAGCCTGCCAGTATTTGGAATTGTTTACGCACCGGCCAGCGGACGCTTGTTTGTTGGGGGAGTTGATATTAAGCCATGGCAGGCCATAATGAATTGTAAGCAGAACCTCTTCGAAATAACAGGTAAAAAACAGTTAAATGTAAGAGCATTTGAACCAAGCAAGGCATTAGCAATTGCCAGTCATTCGCATCGGGACGGTAAAACCGATAAATGGCTGGAGAGGCAAAAGCTCTCCAAGATAAAATTACTTGCCTCTAGTCTTAAATTTTGCCTGTTGGCTGCCGGCGAAGCAGATGTTTACCCAAGGTTCAGCCCATGCATGGAATGGGATACCGCAGCTGGCCATGCGATATTATGCGCAGCAGGTGGTAAGCTTACCGGATTATCAGGCGAGCAGTTTTTATATGGAAAAACCGAACAAGCAATACCGTTTCTCAACCCGGGATTTATTGCCAGTGGCGGATGGAGATAATGAACAAATTGCATTCACTAAATACTGATTTTATAACAACAGAATTATTAATTTGCTCATGTTCAACATTTTCTAATAAGGATTTCGTATCAGAAAATTCATCTATTCATATAACTGGATGTAACAAAACATCATCGATATTTGGATTTAACTCAACTCAAGATAAATCTATATCATTCAATTTAGAAAGAAACTCAATAATAGATCATAACTTATCAAAAAACACCTCCTCTTCTTCTCAAGAAAGTTTAATTGCACTTAGATCTTGAAGTTTTAATATTTGTTCTTTAGTTAATTGCATAATATATTAGATTAATCATTAAGTCTAAAACAATATTACAATAAAGCCTTATAATAAAACAACTATATCAAAATAAAATTAAAAATCTAGCTTAATTTTCATACAGT
>JAKITZ010000133.1 GCA_021647805.1 Robiginitomaculum sp. | reverse complement strand
GGGCTAAAAAATTGTAATTAAAAAGACTGGATCACCCTCTAAACTCACGACACAAGTGCAACACTTTGCTAGAAAGATGTTGCAATGGGAAGAATGTACAGGCAGCTCAGCCTTGAAGAGCGGATATTAGAAAAATACGATATCGGTGATCGTGGTGTCCGCCATGAATATTTGCTAACCGAAAAGGGGCAAGCAATGCTCCCTATATTGGCGGTGATTAGCCAATGGGGTAATGAATGGATTTACGGAAAAGGCAAAGAGCCATTTCAGCTTGTTAACAACAAGACCGGTGAAGCGGTAACTTCGTTTGTTCCGCAAGATGCCAAAGGAAACTCGTTCGATTGGACGGACATTGATGTGGTGTTTGCTCCGGGCGCGGATAGATAGAAAAACACCGCTTATTTCCCAAATGATCCAGCCGCACCGGGAAAAACAACCGGGCTTTGCGAGCCATCATTGGCCACTGATGCCACGCCGAAAAAGTAATTATCAATCACTAAATTGGTAAATTCATAATTATCAACCTTACCGACAAATCGCGAATACTGCCATTTTGCTTGATCGGTTTCTCGCCAATAAACCATATAACCGGCAAGGTTCTTGGCCGCTTTGCCCTTAGCCATTTGCCATTGTAAATGAGCCGATGCCCGTACTGCACCGCTGGCTTTTACTTGCGCCGGAAATACTGGTGCGCCGGCCATTTCGGCCAAAGACACCACATTTAATGCGGTTAGTTTGCGGGCATAATCAAAATCAACACCGGAAATAACATCGCCAAATTCACGGCCATTCTCATTGCGTAAGTTCTGGTGTTGGCGGTCATAATGTTCATGGGTTTCCATAATTCGAACCGCTGGAATTCCAAGCTCGTTAAATGGCCGGTGATGACCACCACGTCCAAAACGATCGAGCCGGTAAATCATCATTATATCCAGTGCCGGAATATACTTATCAGCACGGACATCAATATATCTGGCCAGATTGCGCGAAGGACTATCCACTTCACCGCCAGTAAAGCGTCTTATGCGTGCTTCTTCTTTGGTTTCGTTATCTCTGGTTCCCTCAGAGAACACCCGCGCACTTGTATTATCGGTAATGCCATCAATGCCGGTAATATTGCCAATCATGTCATTGTTTAGTACCGCTTTGATCCGCCAGTTTTCTTTCAAAGCATGTTCCGCCAGTATCTTGCCACCAAACAGACCTTGCTCCTCTCCGGCCAGACCGGCATAGATGATGGAGCCGGCAAACTGGTGTTTCGATAATACTCTGGCGGCCTCGATAACCCCGGCCATGCCAGAGGCATTATCATTGGCACCGGGACTAGCATCGGTAAAATTCATCGGATCGGTGATGCGGCTATCTATATCGCCGGACATCATTACATAACGGCTGGGATCAAGGGTTCCGCGTTGAATAGCAATAACGCTGACCACTTCTACGGGGTCGGGAATTCGTCGCTCGCCAGAAATTGTGTCACTGATATACATAACTTCAAGGCAATTACCGCAATCGGCACTGATCCGGGTTAGCTCATCATAAATCCAAGTTCTGGCCGCGCCAATTCCTTGGGTTTTAGACTTTGTATCTGCCAGAGTATGCCGAGTACCAAAACTAACCAGTTTCTGCACATCGGCTTGTAATCGTTGCGCCGAAACATCTGCGGCCAATTCGTGCATCAATAAAACTTCGCTCGGTGGCGCGTGTTGCGCCAGAGCCGGTGTAGTAAAAGTAAAACTTGCTAACGCTACACTGACTGCAAGGTGATGTATCTTCATGGTGAATTACCTTTGGTGTTTATTTTTCCGCCAAGTTCAAAAACCGTTGTCGTAGTTCTGGATCGTTTTTGAACTCGCCGGTAAATCTAGTGGTGATAGTTCCTACGTCTTTATGGTTTATACCTCTGGTGCTCATGCACTGATGTTCGGCATCAATGAAAACCGCAACCCCTTTGGCGCCGACACTGGCACTTATCGCTTCGGCAATTTGAGCGGTAAGAGTTTCCTGAGTCTGCAGGCGTTTAGCAAAAATTTCCACCACACGGGCAATTTTTGATAAGCCAACGACTTTACCGGTTGGTAAATAAGCCACATACGCCTTGCCGATAAATGGTGCCATGTGATGTTCACAATGGCTTTGTACTTCGATGCCACGCAGCATCACCATGTCGTCATAGCCGTTCACATCGCTAAAAGTTTTCGATAGTTCTTTTTGTGGATTACCCTGATAGCCGCTGAACCACTCGCCAAAAGCTTTTACAACTCTTGTTGGGGTTTCCAGCAAGCCCTCGCGCTTTGGATCATCTCCAGCCCATGCCAGTAATGTACGCACTGCGTCCTCGGCCTCTGCTCGTGATGGTCGATGATCTTTCGTGGCGGGTTTTAATTGCGCCACTTCATTGTTTATTGCATCCATAATTTTAGTCCCTTGAAATAAGGGGACCAGGTGTTCGTGCCGGAAATTTCCGGACTTAACGCCAGCCCTGATAAAGAGGTCGAGGATCGACCCCTAAGTACAAGATAGGCAAGTTAAGACTTATGCGCAACCATAACCAAATTATGGGTTTTGTGTCTCTTGACGTGATGAATGAAGTATTAGCACTTGCAAGTGGGGCTATAATCAATAGTTTGCGGCAAACCCACCAATAAGAGAAACCAGATGTCGATTGCCCTTTATGATACCCGAACTCGCCAAAAACGTGATTTTAGGCCAGCTAACGAACAAGAAGTCACCATGTATCTGTGTGGGCCAACGGTTTATTCATATGCCCATATTGGTAATTTTCGCCCGGCAGTGATATTTGATGTTCTGTTTCGTTTGTTACGTGATAAATACGGTTCTGATCATGTGGTTTATGCCCGCAACATTACCGATATTGATGACAAGATAAATGCTGCTGCCGCTGCAAAAGGTGTTGATATTTCCGTCATCACTGACGAGTTCATCAAGGTTTATCGTGATGACAGCGTGGCTTTGGGAATTTTAACGCCGAATATGGAGCCAACTGCCACCGGTCATATTCCTGAGATGATTGATATGATCTCGCGGCTTCTGGCTTCTGGCAATGCCTACCAAGCCGAAGGTCATGTCTTGTTCGCCGTGGACAGCTTTGAAGGTTATGGCAAGCTATCCGGACGTAACCTTGAGGACATGCTCGCCGGTGCGCGGGTCGAGGTCGCCAGCTATAAGCGCAATCCGGCAGATTTTGTTTTGTGGAAACCGTCAAGTGACGATCAACCCGGTTGGGATAGTCCGTTCGGTCGTGGTCGCCCCGGTTGGCATACCGAGTGTTCAGCGATGATCGAGGCTAAATTAGGCACCACCATTGATATTCATGCCGGTGGTCAGGATTTAATCTTCCCGCACCATGAAAATGAAATTGCTCAAAGCATGTGCGTGCATGACAATGTGCCATTGGCCAGATTTTGGCTGCATAATGGCTTTTTGGACATGGGCGAAGAAAAAATGTCAAAAAGCCTGGGCAATGTGAAACTGGTGCGTGATCTGTTAAAAGACTGGCAGGGAGAAGTATTACGTTTTGCTTTACTAAGCGCTCATTACCGCGCACCGCTTAGCTGGACCGAGGAGTTGTTAACTCGATCTCGTACTGTTTTGGGGCGGTTTTATGGAACTTTGCGCCGTTTGACCGATGTTGAAGCAAGTGATGAGCCGGCTCCGGCAGGTCTGATTGCGGCATTGCACGATGATCTTAATACACCACAAGCCATGGCAAAATTGTCGACTTTGTTCAAACAAGCAAATCAGGCTACTGATTTGACCGACAAACAGAAATTCAAAGGGCAAATTCTGGCGTCAGGAAAACTGTTGGGATTGTTTGCGCAAGACCCTGAAAGCTGGTTCCAAGATGATGCTGGCGCGGGCAATGAGGGTGAGCCGGATATTGATGCTTTGGTAACAGCGCGTTTTGAAGCTCGTAAGGCCAAAGACTGGGCAAAAGCCGATCAATTGCGTGATCAGTTAAATGAACTTAAAATAATCGTCGAGGACGGACCAGACGGGAGTATTTGGCGCCGAAGTTGACGAGACTAACGAGGTTAAAGTTTGATGATTGACGAACTTTACAATACGGCAATACTTGAGCTGGCTGGAGGAATTTCACACATTGGAAATCTAACAGCGCCGCAAGCAGTGGTGACTAAAACTGCTCGGCTTTGTGGCTCGAAAATTACTGTTGAAATATCACTTGCTGATGGTGTGATTACCGAATTTTCGCAAACAGTAAAAGCCTGCGCCTTTGGGCAGGCGGTTGCGGCGATTTTGGGTAAGGCTGTTATTGGCGCCAGTGCAGATGATGTCATTACTGCTCAGGTTGATCTGTGGAATATGCTGGAAAACAAGACCCCAATGCCAAATGGCAGGTTTGATGAATTACAAAAATTAGCGAAAATTGCTGATCTACCGCAACGACACTCTTCAGCCGCTTTGGCGTTTGATGCCGCCAAAGAAGCAATTGAAATTGCACGAAGTAAGGCTGTCTAATGGGGCAAGCATTGTCATTGTTGATGATATTATTGTTGAAAATATATCAACAAACTTTGTCGCGGGTATTTGCTTTTGTCGGGGTTCGTTGCCGCCATGAGCCAAGTTGTTCTGCTTATGGAATAGGATCGATTAAGAGTTTTGGTGCTTGGGTTGGTGGTTGGTTGACCCTTTCGCGTTTGCTTAGGTGTCATCCGTTTGGCTCAAACGGGTATGATCCGGTGCCGACAAATGATGGTGTAAGAGGAAAATTCTGGCAAATAAACAAATTGGGTGATTGGCCTTGGGTGGAGCGTGGAGTAGAAGAAGTGCAGAATACCGCTGAACTTGATAATAAAACTAATCCAGAATTGAAAAAAACCGATGATTGAACTAAAATTTCCAGATGGCCAAGTGCGAGAGTTTCCAGATGGAGTAACCGGGCTTGATGTCGCCAAAGATATTTCTCCATCATTGGCCAAGGCGGCCTTGGCAATTGAAATTGATGGCGAATTGCTGGATTTAACTCGTGAAATTGAACAAGGTGGAAGCCTTAGAATTATCACTATTCGTGATGAAGAAGGTTTAGAGCTTATCCGTCATGATTGCGCCCATGTATTGGCCGAAGCGGTGCAAGAGCTGTTTCCCGGCACGCAAGTTACTATTGGGCCGATCATTAAGGACGGCTTTTATTATGACTTTGCCCGTGATGAAGGTTTTTCCAGCGATGATTTTGCGGCTATCGAGAAAAAGATGACGCAGATCATTGATCGCAATGAGGATATTGTCCGCGAGGTTTGGAGCCATGATGATGCGATCAAACTATTTACCGATATGGGCGAGACTTTTAAGGCAGAGTTAATTGCTGACCTACCTGAAGACGAAGAGATAACATTGTATCGGCAGGGAAATTGGGTTGATTTGTGTAAGGGCCCACATTTGCCATCTACCGGCAAAATTCCAAAGGCGTTCAAATTACAAAAACTGGCCGGAGCCTATTGGCGCGGTAATTCCAATAACCCGATGCTGCACCGGATGTATGGTACTGCATGGCGAAACCCCAAAGAATTGCGACTGCATTTGCATCAGATAGAAGAAGCCGAAAAACGTGACCATCGTAAATTAGGCCGGGAAATGGATTTGTTCCATATGCAGGACGAAGCCCAAGGCTCTATTTTTTGGCATGCTAATGGCTACCAAATATGGTTGGCGGTAGAAGCCTATATACGCAGAATGCAAGTTAAAGACGGCTATGTAGAGGTTAAAACCCCCCAATTACTCGACAAGAAGTTTTGGGAATTATCTGGCCATTGGGAAAAATTCAGAGAAGCAATGTTTGTGGTACCTGATGTAATTGCTTCTGCCGATGAAACCGAGGCAGTAATTACCGAAGATACTCCGTTAATGGCAATCAAGCCGATGAATTGCCCAGCCCATGTGCAGATATTCAAGCACGGCCAAAAGTCCTATCGCGACCTGCCGATCCGTATGGCAGAGTTCGGTTGTTGCCACCGTAACGAGCCGCACGGTGCATTGCATGGTCTGATGCGGGTGCGTCAGTTCACCCAAGATGACGCGCATATATTTTGTACCGAAGATCAAATTGTTGATGAAACAGTACGGTTCTTAAAGCTGTTCTCCGATGTTTATACAGATTTTGGCCTTGAGAAAATAAGATATGTCTTAGCCACAAGGCCAGAAGTTCGTGCTGGGTCAGATGAGGTCTGGGATCGTGCGGAAACTGCTTTGGCTAAAGCACTTGATGCTGCCGGTCTTGAATATGATATGGCACCTGGCGAGGGTGCTTTTTATGGCCCGAAACTAGAGTTTCATCTAACCGATGCTATTGGCAGATCATGGCAGTGCGGAACGTATCAATTGGATTATGTTGTACCGGAACGTCTTGATGCTAGTTACATTGGTGCTGATGGTGACAAACATCGTCCAGTGATGTTGCATCGGGCGATCCTTGGTTCGATGGAGAGGTTCTTAGGAATATTGATTGAACATTATGCCGGAAATTTACCGCTTTGGTTGGCGCCAATACAAGTGATTGTAACGCCAATTACTTCTGATGTTGATGATTATGCCATTGAAGTCGCCAAGAAATTTGAACAGGCGGGCTTGCGGGTTGAAACTGATCTTAGAAATGAAAAAATAAATTATAAAATACGTGAACATTCAGTTTCAAAAATACCGGTGATCGCGGTGGTTGGTCGCCGTGAAGCCGAAGAGGAAACGGTTGCTTTACGGT
>JAKITZ010000132.1 GCA_021647805.1 Robiginitomaculum sp. | reverse complement strand
TCGGGCGCGGTATGTGTAGCGCAGTATTGGCGCAGATATGCCGCTGCAATTTGTTCATGGCTCTGATCTTTCAGCAGTCTTTCGACTATCTCAGTTTCTTTTTCGGTGGTTGGTGGACTTAATGCAAGCTCGGCCAATAAACGCTCATTATCGCGATTAAACACATCATCGGCGGAAGGAGGTGCTGCCCATTCGGCTTTGATCTTGGCGGTATTGAACAGGCGTTCAACGCGCCTGCGCCCGGCATTAGGGACGATGAGAACGCTAACCCCTTTGCGCCCAGCACGACCGGTGCGTCCGCTTCGGTGCAGGAGAACTTCGGCATTTTTGGGAATGCTGGCATGGACGACCAATTCAAGATCCGGCAAATCAAGACCCCGCGAAGCAACGTCTGTGGCTATACAGACTTTTGCCCGTCCATCGCGAAGCGATTGCAAGGCATGACTGCGTTCGTTTTGGCTTAATTCGCCCGAAAGCGAGACAACCGAAAACCCGCGATTATTAAACCTGCTGGTCATACGGTTGACCGCAATACGGGTGTCGCAAAAGACAATGGCGTTTTTGGCATCGTAGTAACGCAATACATTGATGATTGCGTTTTCTTCGTCGCTCCTTGCCACGTTCAACGCGCGGTATTTTATATCTAGGTGTTGTTTGGCTTCAGATGCCGTATTTATACGTACGGCATTTTTTTGATATTTTTTGGTCATGCCGATAATGGTTTTTGGCACGGTTGCTGAAAACATTAATGTTCGGCGCTCGCTAGGTGCGGAGGTGAGTATTAACTCTAGCTCTTCGCGAAACCCCATTTTGAGCATTTCATCGGCTTCGTCTAAGACAACGGCCTTAAGGTTACTCATATCAAGTGATCCACGCTTGATATGATCGCAAAGTCGCCCAGGTGTCCCGACCACGATATGCACACCGCGCCCCAAAGCTTTGCGCTCATCGCGCATATCCATTCCGCCGACACATGTGACGAGCCTAGCGTTGGCCTCCTTATACAGCCACTCAAGCTCTCGCTTTACCTGCATAGCTAGCTCTCGTGTCGGTGTGATAACGACGGCCAAGGGATTTTTTGTTTGTGTAAAACTTTCGCTTTCGCCAAGTAGGGTAGGGGCAAGGGCTAATCCAAAGGCAACGGTTTTCCCCGAACCAGTTTGTGCCGAAACCAATAGGTCAGCAATTTCTAAGGCCGGAGCGATCACTTCCTCTTGAACAGGGGTAAGAGCCGTATAGCCACGGGTGGTTAGTGTAGCAGCCAACGCCGGGCGCACATTTGGGAAATTTGTCATTTGTATCCTTTGGAGGCATTCTTAGAGTAAAATAACTGAAATCTAAAAAATCCACAGACCCTAAGTTACAGTGTTAGCTTTTGTTGCTTTTTTAAAGGGCTTGGTAAGATGTCGTAGGTTTTTGAATTGAAGTTTGACCTACTAGAGCCTTTCTGGAACAGTGTGAAGTTGTTTTTCTGTAAGAAATGCGACAAAATAAGTATTTAGAGTGCATTTCTGATTCAAAGTGAACAGGAAATGCTTTAATTTCTACTTTCCTCGGTTATACCTAGGCACACCATAATTCTCTTGGCCTGCCAATATGGCAAACCTTAGCTTCGAACGTAGGTTCCGGCTCGATGGTATCCATGAACCAGAACCTACATTTCTAACCCTAGCTTAGCGTAGTCTTTTAGCTATTCCTGTTAGAGTTGTGCTAAGAGCAGATCTCCGGTCATTATTGGTGGTCTCTTTTTTACCTCTAGCCACATTTGCAGCTAAGTTTTCCAACTGCTTGGCCAATATCGCATCGTTTTTGCCCTCGCTCAAGCGCTCATCTGATTGATCTAAGGCCGTATTCAGCTGTGCAATGAGGGTTTTAGATAATGCCTCGGAGCGTTGAAGCTGATCGATATATGCCCGCGCAATTACTGGTTCATGCGGCCAAGTAACGGCGAATTGTTGTTGCGGATTGAACCTGTCACGTTGATCGGCGATGGTGGCAGCGGCAATTTCATTTTCGCTTAAAAACTCACTTGGCAATAAGGAAAATACGTCAAGACCGCGTACAATTTCGGTGCCATAAATCTTGCCATTATACCAATATGTTGACCAATAACCGCCAGTTACCATTCGTTCTTCATGAATAGGCCCACGGTCAAAATAAGCAATCTCCACCGGATTGGCTGAGTCTGTAAAATCCATCAATGATAAGCCGCCTTGATACCATGCTTGCGCAAAAATATCGCGCCCCGGTACCGGAATCACAGAGCCATTATGGGCAACGCAATTTTCTTTATCAGTCTGAGGTGCAGGTAATTTATAGTAACTTTGGAAGGTAAGTTTACCATCGGTAATATCATAAATGGCATTTGCGCCCCATTCCTTGGGGTCGTATGTGCGACAGCGTGGCCGACCGCCGCCGCCCCATTCGTCGGTGAAAATAACCTTTGTGCCGTCATTGTTGAAAGTTGCTGAATGCCAATAGGCAAAGCCGGTATCCAGTACAGCATCAATACGTTTTGGCTTTCTGGGGTCAGAAATGTCAAAAATAATTCCATTCCCTGAGCAGGCTCCGGCGGCAATATTTGCTTCGGGGAATACCGTTATGTCATGGCATTGATTGGTTTGGTTGGTTCTTTGGGTTTTATCTCCATGATCGCCGCCTCTCCACAAGCCTGCCATTTGACCGGTTTCTTCATCGGCAAAGACCGCCGGACTGTCGATAATGCGCGCTTTGGATGGGTCAGCAATTGGAATTTCAATGACATCAATACGAAACAATGCTGTTCGTTCATCACCGGCAATATTACCAATACAGCCAGCTAGTTCTTCTTCCTTGCGTACCCGTGAAGTGCCGGAGTTATAGACGATAATTTTACCATCTTTGCCGGGTCCAGAAACAACAGAATGAGTGTGCGATCCACGACAAGTTTGAACCTGCCCTACCTGTATTGGGTTGGTAATGTCGCTAATGTCAAAAATACGAAGACCGCGAAAACGTTCTTCGCTGACATCTTCGTCAATGCCTTGCAAACCGCAATCAACCCGTCCGCGTGTTTGCTCAACCGACATAATCAATAGATCGCCGACAATCGAAACATCGCCTTGCCCGCCGGGGCAAACTACCGAGCTTAACAGCTTTGGCACACCATTTTCTTGCAACTCGTAAGCGTTAAAGCCGTGATAATTACCAACGATCATTTTATTGCCAAAGAACGTCATATCGGTGTTCGAGAAACTTAATAATGGTGCGCGCTTCCCCCACTGGGTTTTCTTTTTCTTCTTTTTCTCATCAACGTCTTTTTTGTCGGAAGCATTCTCGTCTTTAACTTTAGTCTCTTCTTCCTCTTCTGTGGCCTTATCTTCATCATCTTCATCGGTTTTCTTTGGCGGTTTAATTGGCGGTAATCCAGAAGGGTTTTCTGGATCAAAAAAACCGGCAGGTTTTGGTAATGAGGCGATAAGTTCAAGATTGAGGATAGCTTGCCCTGCATCGTTAAATCCTGCGGCTAGACCTGCCCTTGGATCGGTAGACAGATTGAGCAGCAATTCGTGCATGCGTTTTATTTCGGCATTTTGGTCTTTGGTGACGTCATTGACAAAATCAAACAATACCGGATCATAGGCAGAACCACGTTTTTTGAGCAATTCTTTGACCATGGTTACCGCACCCTCATGGTGGGTAATCATCAAGGTTAGGAATAATTGATCAAACTCTACGCCTTCAACTTTTGCTAATTTAGCCATTTGTTCTGGTGTTGCCATGCCTGCCATCGAATGCGAGGTGTGCATATCATGGTGCGCATCGGCTTGTGGCACATCTTCGTCGCGTTCGCGCAACCAGCTTTGCATGAAGTCAATCTCATCGGCCTGCGAGACAGTAATGCGTCCGGCAATATCAATTACTTCTTCGTGGTTTGTGCGCTCGTCCACTAACTCGGCCATTTGCACGGCTTGATTATGGTGCGGGATCATGTCCCGCATAAATGTCGCATCATTCTTCGAATAACGAGTGCTGACAATCTCAATAGCTTCTTCGGCATTAAGTGACCTAGCCTGCTCGCCCGGTGCGCCGGGTTGAACAATCGGTACATCTTGCGCCCAAGCCAAGCTAGCTGCGCTGATTAAGGCTAATGCTGTGGATGCAGATAAAAATGTGCGAAAATTTGACATAGGAAATTTGGTCAATGAAGCCCCCTTCAATGGTCATATAAGATAGTTAGCAAAATTCTTGTATCAGAATAAATCAAAGTGAATATTAAATATACTGTAATGTATTGATACTCTGCGTACTGGTGTTTGTGGTTTTGCCTGCGTAAGTTGTATTTCAAGCGAAGCTGTGTATTGTAGCTTAAGTGAACCAAAGGTTTGTTGGGTTAGTATAAAAAGTGGAGAGTGCCATGATTGGGTTTCTTAGGGTTTTGGTGGTAATCCCAGTAATAATTTTACTAACATCGGTGACAACCGTTTGGGCGCAAAGCTCGCAGTCCGCCAGAATTGCAACGGTTACAAATCCAGAAGCCCGCAATATAACCAATAGCAACATTAGAAGGCTGCACTTGATCGGTCGTAATGATCTAATAGAGCAGTCCTCGCAGAAAATAAGAAATGTTACGAAAAAAGACCTTGAAAGAGTTCGTTATATTAGAACCATGCCGCAAAGAAATTTTGCTAGATTAATGGCTCGCACAAACATACAGCCGGCAAATAAAGCGCGATTGCGACAGATACGGCGAATGCCATCATCAGAAATTCGTAGAATTTCTAAACTTTATAGAGTTGCTGAAATAACGGCCACTTCGTCTGTTTTTAGCCAAGGTGAAATAACAGTAAGCGCAGCTACCCCTATCCCAGATTCTACTAGAAAACTTTATGTTGCACCAATCAAGGGCTATGTGCTGACTCATGAACACCCAATGGTGGCGATGTCATTTGGCGGGAATTACGCGTTTACCGGTGCAAACAATAATTTCGCCAATGGTATTATGACCAATGGCTACACAGCCAGTTGCGGCGGTTGTCAGATCGGGCAATTATGTGATCATGGTGAGGTCAAGGGTAATTTTGTCGCTGCTTTGGGCGCTTTGGGGGGTGACATGGGTAATCATTCTTCTCGGATGGGGCCGCGTCATGATAGCTTTTCCCATGTGCGTTATAGCACCCAGTGGGTCAAAGAGGCTTACTCGCCACCACAAAACATGTTTAGCGATACCAAAATGCGGATCATGGTTGCATTTGCTGTCGATAATGAACCAATGTGCGAGACGCTGTATTACGCGAATTTAGGAGCTGGTGGCACTGGCGGTAATGGTTATGCCTGCACCCCTGGTGATAGTATTAGGTCTTTGGAGCGGCAAATTCAGAAAACTAAAGACTGGGCGGCAGCTAATAGTGACTGGATGGAAATTGCCTATTCTGCTGCTGATGCCCGGCGTATTGTGACTATGAACAAGCTGGCAATTGTTATTGGCGTTGAGTCTGATTACACCTTTGGTGCTGAAAATAAAACATTTGATCCGGTTAATCGATTGAACCGTTTATATAATAAAGGCGTGCGCACGTTTTATATGGCGCACAAAGTCAATAGTCGTCTGACTGGCGCTGATGTCTTTGCTCCAAAAAGCACATCAACCGGCAAAGCAATTCGCGCTAATCAGGCCATTGCCGGTTGTTTTTATTACGATGATAATGTCGGCACATTTCCGCTTAACCGGGTACTATCCCGTGCGGAAAGGCTGACAACAAGTTCTTATCGGCATTATTACTGTGATAATGATAATAAGTGTGGGCAAAACAATATCAAGGGATTTGGCTTTACCAATAATTGCAATGCCAAACTGAGCGAAATCTCAGAGGTCAACATGATGAATTATGTTGTTGATAAAGGTAATGAAGAGTTCAATGGATTTGCTATTTATCCAAGTCCACCCGGGTTTTCTGGCTCCGGCGGCACTACGGGAGGCAGTAACTCTGATCGTTATAATATCGAGCGGAATAATTTAGGTCTGTCTACTGATGGCGAACGTGTCGTAAGAGCTGCAATGCGCAAAGGCATGATAATGAATATTGACCATATATCTAGCAAAGCGCGTACTGAGATGCGAAGAATTTCTGTCGAATTTAGGGGGTATCCATTAAATGCTTTCCACAATCGTCCAAACGCCATGCTGATTGGTAGATCCAGCCTGACGCAAGCAGCTAAAAGCACACCGTACCCGAATGAATATGATTTTGACGACAATGAGCTTAATTACATAAAGAATTCAGGTGGTTTTTTTGGAGCCATTCTTGGGCCTATGGATGCAAAAGAAGGCATGGTGGATAGCGGTGTTAGTTCAAACTGCCCTCGTACAGCAACCGAGAACGCCAAAATGCTGGCCTATTTGCTCGATAAGGGTTTAAGCGTCGGATATGCGCTGGACTTTGCTACGGTCACCAAGGGGTTTAGTTCACGAACCTTTGAGGGCTGCGGACTGGACGAGGGGGCTGATGGTATGCAGAAGTTTGGACGCCACGAAACCAATGGATTACAACACATTGGCATGATGAAAAAGTTTCATAAGGAACTTGAAACTGTCGGTTTGAAGCAGAAGTATTTAAGGAAACTCAAAAATGACGGAGCCGAACAATTTCTGCAAATGTGGGAACGCTCAGAATCCAAATCAGGCACTATGACGACCATGACTGTAATCCAGAATTAAATAGGGAATTAGAGTTTATTAGACCACTTACTAACTTTCTTGCGATTTAAG
>JAKITZ010000131.1 GCA_021647805.1 Robiginitomaculum sp. | reverse complement strand
AGACGAAAACAACGTGGTCTGCCCTACATCAGCAGAAACATCAGAAACGTCTGGCGTAACGCCAAAAATAGTAGCTCCGGAAAGCCCGGAAACAGACTCACCACCGGTAAAGATGTCGACAACTCCATCACCATTGATGTCTATGCCTCCGCTGACGCTCATACCAAGTGCATCTCCATTTAGGGCTCCAGCAATGACAAAGCCGTTGGTACCATTGAAGAAAGCAAAATCTGTAGAGATGAGCGGCGGGTACCCATTGGTATTGCCATAAATGACATAAGCTCCGCCTTGGTTTGCCCGTAAGGTCGGGAAAGAAAAAGGTGCCCCGATGATAACATCATCCAGGCCATCACGATTGACATCACCGGCACGGGCAACCGATATGCCCAGCTTGTTATTTGTCTTTCCACGAACGGTAAAACCGCTCTGCCGACCCCCGGTAGGGAGCAGGGACAGCTGCGACAGTTCAAGCTTCCCGCCAAAGCCTGTGGTTTTACCAAACACCACATAAGCCTCGCCTCTGTTTGAATGCGCCGTGCCCGCACCGACGATCACATCTGCAATACGGTCACCATTGATATCGCCAGCAGAAGCTACTGAGATACCGGCGGCATCATTATAAGCCGCTCCGTTCAGGGCAAATCCATTGGCACCATCGACGACAGCCAGATCAAATGCCGGCGTAAAGATTCCAGTGTGACCAAAAATCACATAGGCCGTTCCCGCAGATGATCGCCCACCGGGACTTGCCCCAGGAGCGCCGACTAGCAGATCATCAATGCCGTCCCCATTGACATCACCGGCACCGGCAACTGATTTCCCAGCTGCATCGTTTGCCGCTGCGCCATTGAGGGAGAAGCCGCTAATGCCATCCAGTGAGGATAGCTTGATACTAGCAGAAAATCCGGTAATTTTGCCAAACACCACATAGGCGGCACCTGCATCGACGCGATTACTAGGGTCGGCATTGGCCGCCCCAACAATAATATCATCCATGCCGTCGCCGTTGATATCACCGGCAGCGGCAACCGAGATGCCGACGGCATCGCCCAAGGCGTTCCCTTTCAGGGTAAAGCCGGCGTTGCCATCCAAAGAGGACAACTCCAGCACCGGGGCAAAAGCTCCCGTTTTGCCAAACACCACGTAGACCGTTCCGGCGTTGCTCTTGCTACCTATTGACGCAAATGGCGCCCCGATAACCATATCATCAATGCCATCGCCGTTAACATCCCCCGCTGGGCTAATAGCCCAGCCTGACTTAGCACCTGCGGCAACCCCATTAATAACAAAGCCAACGTAACCATCAAGCGCCAGCAAGTCGACCGAGCCGGTAAACCCACCGGTTTTGCCAAAGATGACATAGGTCTGACCCGCTTGCGCCCGCATACCTCCAGGATTAGCCATCGGCAGGCTCACAGCCATATCGCCAATACCGTCATTATTTACATCGCCAACTGCCGCAATGCGAACCAACGAGGTATCTACACCGACCGCCCTGAATGAAAAGCCATCGCCAGCATTCAATGTCGCCAGATCAAAGGTGGCAGGGAAACTACCTGCATTAGCCGACCGGGCTATGAATAAAACCCCAACAAGGAAAAAGGTCACCAAAATGCTAAAAAAGCGAAAAAAACTCTTCATAAAAACCCCCCGTTGATAACTTCACAAATTAACATGAAAAAACACCCTTATCAAGGGGCGAACCTATGCAGTTGAAAGGTTTCCACAGCAAAATACGTCGATCAGGTTGGCCAAGTTGATCATATATCGCAGTTTCTAAAGCGGGCACATACAAACTTAACAAGCCTTACTTCCGTAGAATTTGCCTAGTTTATTTGAGAAAAATCGTAAGATTTGAAATTCCTGTAAAACATCACTGGACTTTCCCTGCAAAGGAAGCGGTAGTGTCGGTACGGCCCGTTATGCGAGGGTCTTGTCTTCGTAGCAGCGCTCACATTTTGTGATCGCGAAACCGGAGACTAAAATGACAACGATACTTGAACAAATCGACATTAATACCGAAACCACCAACCCGCCGCGCAAGGGTACCAAGCAAGAGAAGCTCGTGGGTTTACTTAGCCGTAAAACCGGGGCGACACTTGGTCAAATTAGCGAGCGTCTGGGTTGGCAACGCCACACATCAAGTGCAGCAATGACAGACCTAAGAAAACGCGGATACCCAATTGAACGTGGGCAGGAAGACGGTAAAACCAGCCGCTATATTATTCGCGTATCTGAAGCCAAATAATGCGGAGATCAGAAGAAAGGCTAGAGTCGGAATTAAGCCGCCTCCACGCTCTTGATCGTGAAAGTTTGTTGTCGCAATGGATGAAGGTCTTTAACTACCCGCCTCTAAAAGGTGCCCGAAACATTACATTACAGCGCGGCCTGTCTTACCATTACCAAGAACGAGCCTACGGTAAGTTGAAGGCTTCTACTTCCAAGAAACTGTTGCGCATCTCAAGCAGCACAATTGATAACGCTGATCTCGTACCGTCAAAACCAAAAACACAAACAGGCAACCAACTCATTCGTGAGTGGAACGGTAAAACCCACACGGTTATGGTTATCGAGAACAGTTTTGAATGGAGCGGTGAGCACTACACGTCATTGTCAGCTGTTGCCCACGCCATCACAGGAGTGCGGTGGTCTGGCCCGCGCTTCTTCGGATTGAATGGAGGGGTTTTGTCATGAGCGCACAAAAAACCTTCCGGTGCGCTATTTATACCCGTAAGTCCCATGAGGAAGGGCTTGATCAGGAGTTTAACTCTTTGCAAGCCCAGCGCGAAGCCTGCAGCGCCTATATAGCCTCCCAGATCGGGTTAGGCTGGAAACTCAACCCGGCACATTATGATGATGGCGGTATATCAGGTGGTCATATGGACAGGCCGGCCTTGCAACAGCTTATTGTGGCCATCAAAAAAGGGCTTGGAGATGTGATTGTTGTCTACAAGGTAGACCGCTTAACGCGATCATTGACCGATTTTGCCAAATTGGTTGATGTGTTTGATGAGCATAATGTGAGCTTCGTATCTGTTACACAGGCTTTTAACACAACAAGCTCAATGGGAAGATTAACGCTAAATGTCCTGCTGTCCTTTGCCCAGTTTGAACGCGAGGTCACAGCCGAACGGATTCGCGATAAGATCGCCGCCTCAAAGAAGAAAGGCATGTGGATGGGCGGACCGCCTGCGCTTGGATATATCAATGTTGATAAGAAGCTGGTTGTTGAAGGGGATGAAGCACGCAACGTCCGTAAGATATTTGCTCTCTATCTAAAACTCAAGAATGTGCGGTTTGTACAGGCTGAGCTTAATCGGCTGGGCATAAAGACCAAAGCCAGAATCGATAAGCACGGAAACAGAACCGGTAACAGACCCTTCACGCGTGGACATCTCTATACGCTGCTTAAGAACCCGCTTTATACGGGAAAGCTGGTTCACAAAGACAAGGTATATGAAGGCCGGCATGACGCTATTGTTGATCAAAAAATATGGGAAAATGTTCAAAGCTTACTAAAAGCAAATGCTGTTACCAGAAAAAACCAGAAGAATGCTAGATCGCCTAACCCTCTATTGGGGTTGATACAAACGGCCGATGGTAACACGCTATCAACATCACATGCTTGTAAGTCCGGCAAACGATATCGGTATTATATTTCCCGAGGCCTGAAACAAGGTGATAATAATACTGGCTGGCGCATTCCAGCTGAAATGATAGAAAACCTGATCAAAGCATCTTTGGTTAAACAGTTTCAAAATCAGAAAAACTTGTTGAACTGGATTGATACGAGTCCAATCAACGCAGAAACATTGCCTAACCTATTTGGCCACGGCTGCAAACTTGCTGATGCAATCAAAAACAAACAACTGCATGAACTGGGTGATTTATACCGCCTAATAATTCAATCCATCATTATCTCAAAAGACAATGTGCTAGTGAAATGTAAGATAGCTTATCTTGAAGAATTACTAGAAGTCTCCATTAAGCCTGCGCCAACTATCAATATTCCCATACAGATCAAACGACGGGGTCATGAAATGAAAATGATAATCGGCGGCGCCAATATTGATGCAAAGCTAATAAAACTTGTGGCTCAAGCCCACGCATTACGCTTGGGATTATTAGATGGGAGTATTGAGTCTATCATAAAGTTTGCAGCTAAAATCAATATGCATCATGCGGATGCGAAGCGGTTAATCCCCTTTGGGTATTTAGCTCCTAGCATTATTGAAGACATTTTGAACGGAAAACAGCCTGCTGACCTTCCGATATCAAGACTGCGTCGGGTTAACGTCACCACTAACCCACGGAAACTACGGCATTAAGTTGCGGAAATAAATACGTCCAGTTTACGCTGGACTGAATGGTGGAGGTGAGAGCTATAAGATCGAACCGGAACCTGCGCTCAAGTAGCAAGCGTCAGCATTGCGATAGGACAAAAAAGAATGGTGGAGCCAGGCGGAATCGAACCGCCGACCTCTTGCATGCCATGCAAGCGCTCTACCAATTGAGCTATGGCCCCGAACCATTTATCACCGCTCTGTACTAACCCCCAAAACCTTAAAGCACCGGCTTGGACGCTAATATAGATTAGCAAAGTTCGAGCGGCGGATATGCCACAGCTATTAGCGACAAACAAGAGGGATTTGGGTTTTGAGGTTTATTTATCAGCCGCTTCGTCCAAGGAATGTCCGTGATCGGTTTTTTCCCAATAAAACGGCTTGTAAAACAGCTCAATAGCAGCCCGCAATGCTGCCCAAGTTTGTAGCGGCCAATAAAACACCGAACTAATAATACTCCAAAAGCTCTGCCATTTCCCAACCGTATGACACCCCGCTAACAGTAAAACCCAAGCCATAGCAACACCAGAGCTTGCCAACAAATAATCAGTCCCCGATAAGGTTGCAGGCCCGCCAAGTGCCCAATTCAACAAACACAAACAAAAAGCTAGCAATAAGAACCCATGACTAAACGCTGAAAAAACCGCCAGCCCAAGGACAGAGAAAAAACCAAACGTATGAATAGGCTTACCACCGGGCAAACCACCTCTTAAATGCACTATCAACGTCTGTATAAAGCCCTTGATCCACCTTGATCGCTGTCCGATCCATGGCCGAACACGCGCTGTAGCTTCTTCCATGGTTGGCGGCGAGATCACCCCTGCCCGCCAACCCATTTTTGCCAACCGAAACCCAAGATCTGCATCTTCTGTAACATTAAACGGATCCCAACCTCTGGTTTGCTCCAAGGCTGACTTTCGAAAATGGTTGCTGGTTCCACCCAGCGGAAAAGCAATGCCAAGGCGCACCAAAGCCGGAAGTATAACCTTGAACTGTGCATTATATTCCAAAGAGAATTGTTTGGTGATCCAGTTGTGATCAGCATTGTAATACCCAAGCGGCGCCTGAACACAGGCCATGTTGCCATCATCATTGGCAAAGGCGCTAACCGCTGCGCGTAATTGCGCCGGATCCGGGCGATCCTCTGCGTCATATATTGTTACAAAAGAGCCTTTTGCTCTGGCCAAACCGACATTCAAAGCCTTTGGTTTGGTACGCGGGCCAATGTCAGGAACAATCAACACTTGCCAATTACTTGGTAAATTAAGCTTGCGTGCCGCGGCCAACGTGGTTTCATCACCGGCTTCAAGTAATAACTTTATGTCCAATAAATTTGTTGGGTAATCCATTCTCTTAATAGACTTTACCAACTCTGGCAGTATTTTAGCCTCATCATAGACCGGCAATAATAACGTATATATTGGTAAATCTTCTGAAGCATAGCTAACGTCCGGCGTGCTGGAATTGGTGTTTTTCGGCCAATAATGTGTAAACAGCAGAGCAGCTCGAAAGCAGATCGCAAACCAAAAAATGGTGACTAAGAGGATTTGCAAAGAATGCAACACCGCCCCCGGCGCGATTACTAGTGCAGACACAAAAAGTGCGACCAACACCAATAACACAACCCATTGCCCAACGGTAACTCCGCCGGCTGCTGAAAAATGTGGCAGTTTTTGTGCAAGATCAAACCCTGCGCGATAGGCTTCACTATCACGCACCCGAATTATCTTCGCGCCGTCTACCCCCCTTAAATGATCAGCATCGTCCGAACTTGCGCCGGATTGTAAATTTAATGCTGTCTGTAAACCGGGGGTTTTTTCCCTGTTTACCACACCTGTTCTCCCGATACGGGAACGGTATTACAGTATCGCCCGAGACGCGAGTCATTATTGCGGAGGAACTCATCATTCCAAACGAATGTTATCCGGCTCTAACTTTCTGGATAAATTCAGAAACCTCAATCTTTAGAATTTCTGCTTGTTGTGACAACTCACCAGCGGCATTGGTCACTTCACCAGCAGCAGCACTAGACTCGTCCGAAGCCTGATTAACGCCGACAATATTGCGGCTAACCTCTTCTGTACCTGACGCTGCTTCTTGAACATTTCTGGCTATTTCATTAGTTGCCGCACCTTGTTCTTCCATAGTTGCAGCTATTACTGATGAACTTTCATGAATACGTTTAATACGCGTTCCGATCTCGCCCATCGAAACCACCGCATCCTTGGTAGCTTTTTGAATTTGGCTTACTTGTGCACCGATCTCTTCGGTAGCTTTGCTGGTCTGACTGGCAAGCGCTTTAACTTCCGAAGCAACCACTGCAAAGCCTCGTCCGGCCTCACCGGCTCTGGCACTTTCAATAGTTGCATTTAATGCCAATAAGTTAGTTTGCTCGGCAATATCGGAAATCATTTTTACTACTTCGCCTA
>JAKITZ010000130.1 GCA_021647805.1 Robiginitomaculum sp. | reverse complement strand
GACAGGCCAGCCCGGGCAATTGTTTACCCTCCATCCATTCAAGGAATGCGCCGCCAGCGGTTGATATAAATGTAAACTGTTCTGTGACATTTGCCATATTTAGTGCTGAAACTGTATCACCACCGCCAGCTACCGAAACAAGCTTTCTAGCTTGAGTTAATTTAGCTGCATATTTAGCAGCAGCAACAGTGGCGGTGTCAAATGGTGGAAACTCAAACGCACCTAATGGCCCATTCCAGATCAATGTTTTTGCCCGATCCATGGCATTGGTTAAAGCCGTCACAGCTTTGGGCCCAGCATCAAGTATCATCTCGTCAGCAGCCACATTTGTCGCCAAGCGTATGTTGTGTGTAGCTCCTGCCTTAAATTCTTTCGCCACCACTACGTCTTCTGGTAATAGAATTTCACAATTATTAGCTTTGGCATTTGCCATAATTTTTCGTGCCAATTCTGCCAAACCCGGCTCGCACAAGGATTTACCGATCGGCTTACCAAGCGCATAAAGAAACGTGTTGGCCATGCCGCCACCAACGCAGAGCATATCGACCTTGGTAACAAGGTTTTGCAATAACTCAATTTTGGTTGAAACCTTGGCGCCGCCAACTATCGCTAGAACCGGATTTACCGGATTACCTAAGGCCTTGCTCAAATGATCAAGTTCATATTCAAGCGCCAAACCGGCAAAGGCGGGCAAATGCGCTGCCAAACCAACACTTGAAACATGGGCGCGGTGGGTTACTGAAAAAGCATCTATTACAAATAAATCCCCCAACATAGCCATTTCAGAGGCCATTATCGGATCATCAAGCACTTCGCCGCGGTGAAATCTGGTGTTTTCCAACAATAAAACATCGCCAAATGATATGTTATCGATAGCAGTTTCAGCAATTTCGCCAATACACTCAGTAGCAAATGGCACTTTGCAAGCTAATATTTTTTCCAATTCTGGTATAACTTGCTGCAAACTGAATTTTGGTTTTGGTTGTCCTTCTGGCCGGCCAAAATGTGACAATAAAATTACCTTGGCACCAGATTTACGTAATAAATCTATTGTTGCTTTGGCGCGTAACAAACGGGTGCTATCGCTAACTTTGCCATTTTGCATAGGCACATTAAAGTCAACACGAACCAAAGCCCGCTGACCGTTCAGTTTTGCATCTTTTAATCGACGAAAATCAGCCATCAGGACTGCCTCTTACAGGAACTTGCCCATAGCAACAGCGGTGTCTGACATTCTTGAGGCAAAACCCCATTCATTATCGTACCAAGTCAAAATTCGCACAAAACGGTTATCGAGAACTTGGGTTTGTGGTAGAGCAAAAATCGAAGAATGTGGGTTGTGATTGTAATCAATCGATACCAAAGGCAGATCAGAATATGCTAAAACACCTTTCATTGCGCCGTCCGCTGCGGCGATAATGGCTGCATTTACACTCTCGACACTGGCATCTTTACCGGCATCAAAGCATAGATCAACACAAGAAACATTTGGTGTTGGCACACGAATAGAAGAGCCATCTAGCTTGCCAGCAAGCTCTGGTAATACCAAGCCAACAGCCTTGGCCGCACCTGTAGAGGTCGGGATCATCGACATTGCCGCAGAACGAGAGCGATAAAGATCGCTATGCATCCGGTCAAGAGTTGGTTGATCGCCGGTATAAGCATGAATAGTGGTCATATATCCGCGAAGAATACCAAAGGTGTCATTCAAAACTTTGGCAACAGGTGACAGACAATTTGTTGTACAAGAGGCATTGGAAACTACAACATCATCAGCAGTTAAAGTATCGTGATTAACTCCGTAGACGATGGTTTTATCAGCGCCACCAGCTGGGGCAGAAATCAGAACCCGTTTCGCGCCAGCTTCTAAATGTGCCGAAGCTTTTTCCTTGGAAGCAAAAAATCCGGTGCATTCCATAACAATATCAACACCAAGCTCTGACCATGGAAGCCCTGCCGGATCACGTTCCGCCAGCACCCGAACCGATCGGCCATTAACCGACATGCTATCTTCGTCGGAAGTGATATCAGCATCTAAAATACCGTGCGAGCTGTCATATTTAAGCAAATGTGCATTTGTTGCTACTGGACCAAGGTCATTAATTGCTACTACCTCGACATCGGTGCGACCTTGTTCAACAATTGAACGAAACACCAAACGACCGATACGACCAAAGCCGTTAATTGCTACACGAATTGCCATAAATTTTCCCCTAAACGATCAGCAAAATAAGAAATTTGCCGAATCCATTGATAATATAATATATTTCTTAGGCGGGGTCATACCGGAACCATGGTTTCAGGGCAAGTATACTTGAGGCTCAAACGGTAAAATATTGGTTTTCTTGGTAGACAGCTACGCACTGCTTGTAATTCACATTCATGCATCAATAGGGATATTTTTACAGCCATCTTGTTATACTCCATCGACCCAAAAAGTGGGTAAATTTAACTTGCTCTATCGCAATGCTGGCGCTTGCTACTTGAGAGCAGTTTTTGGTTAAGTTGATGGATCAAGAAGATAAACTATACTCAAAATACTGTTTAATTTAAGTTTTTAGTATAGTTAAATTCCCGTACAAAGGGAATAAAATTATTGAGCTGTGTTTATAAACGTTGCGAATGACAAACGGGGTCCAGCAGAAATAGCAATGAAAGAAGAAAACGGGGATGTCACCTCTTCTATGCCTCATGTCTGCCAGGGTCAGTCATTCGCAACAAAACCAACATAACAAAAAATCAACATTAAAAAACCTGTCTGTAATTACAGGGGGTTAACAAAATCTTTATAGAACAATTTCCAGTAGTTTCGCTGCCGCAACCACTGCTTGTAATCTAGTGTCGACACCCAGTTTTTCTCTGGCATTTTCCACATGGTATTGCACGGTTCGCTCTGTAATCATCAAAATTTGCGATATATCCCAATTGGTTTTTCCTTTTGAGACCCATGTCAGGCATTCTCGCTCGCGGTCAGTCAATATTACTGTGTCGGGGACGGGTGATGCCTCTTGAAGGGGAAATAATTCGGTAGCTCTACGGTAAAGTGATATACCATACATTTCCAATTGCATTATATCTGCTTTGGAGAAACCGGACATATCCCCAATAACATTAAATAGCGTAAAACGATTAAGACGCCCCTTTAGCGGGAAGCCATAGCCATCTTTTATTCCTTGTTTATTTCGAAAATTAAATATTTCCTGCACTCGTTTCGGATTATCAGCCTTAGTTAAATATTCAGAGTACCGCACCGGTTGATTTGAGGTTAGTGTTTTACGGACAATCGGATCATGGAACATATAATTGCCGTTTCGCCAGTATTTCTTCAAATAACTATCGGGCAAATTCCCAATAGAAAGGTTGTTACCTGGAAAATCATCAATATCAGTAATTTCCGATAGCTGAAATAAAGTCAGGCCTAGGCTCACAATCAAATTTTCAAAATAGTCCTTGAGTTCTGGAAGGCTATTTGATTCCTCAAGCGCAGAAATAACTTCTTCAATCTCAGGGAAAATGATTTTGCTGGCTGGTTTCATGCGTTTTAAGTTCCCCGTTTATCCCAACGCGAATCTTTACCGCTTCGGGGAGACATACTAATCACAAGTCAAAACCAACACAAGGGGGCGTTGAGAAATTACATAACTTAAGGCCTTGGCTAATAGGTGTCATAAGTGGCATAATAAACAGATGAGCAAACAGCCAACAGATGATTCGTTAACTAAAACCGCCAATAGGTTAAACAAGGCACTAGAACAATTAGAAGTACGTACAGGACAATTACTTGTGCAAGTTCAAGACGCTCGCAATGCCTCGGATGTTGATGAAGATCGAGCGCGATTGGCCTCGGAATTAGATGAGGCGCGAACAAGGGCTGCACTTATGGAAGATGCTGCGCGTGACGCAAGATCCGCGCTCGATGCGGCAATCAGCGATGTTCGCGAGGTATTGGAGAACAGCTCATGAGCAAGGTTTCTATAAAAGTAAACAACCGAGCTTTTTCCATTGGTTGCGAACAGGGGCAAGAGGCTCATGTACAAGCTCTTGGGGATAGTTTTGCGCAAAAAGTAGACGAATTGGCAGATCAAGTCGGGCAGATAGGGGATCTGCGATTATTTTTAATGGCGGCATTGGTAATTACCGATGAGTTAGAAGCAACAAAGCAAGGCTCAACGGCCGATCAGGATCAGGACAAAATCAAGAAAATAGAGCAGACTGCGTCAAATGCTCTAAATCAAGCAGCAATAAGAATAGAAAAAATTACCGCCAGCTTGAAATAACACTAGATGTCTAACCCTATGCTCTAAAGACCGAACTCTACTGCAGTTTGGGTGTGTTATTATTTGTTGTCCATCGACTTACTCAAAAATAATCTTAGTGGTCGCAATTTTAACCAACATCTTGGGCTGGTAAGTGCTATCGCGTATTTTAGGTTTGGGGTTACCCTACCACCTAGTGTCATCACACGGCTTGTCCGGGTGAGGACAGTTTTCCACCATTAGCCCTGCTATCAAACGCAAGGCTGGATTCCGGCCTGCGCCGGAATGACGGCGTTTTGGGTATTTTACTGCAAGGCAATTCCAGCCATCTTCGGCTGGCAAGCGCGACCGCACCCATATTTTTGGTTGATGGAGTGTATTTTATGAAACCTAATTCATATCTAGGCTTCACTTTTCCTGAAATTGCTATAAAAGCCAGCGCAGGCGGTTTCTGCGGCACGCGTCTGGGGTCAAATCCCGGCGACCGTAATCTCTCCTGAGGGAACGATCCCTGATTGAGACCGTGGTCTCTTTCACATTGTGCCCACCTGTAAACTTGGGTCATCAGGGCATTTAATGCCCCAACGGTGTATGTGGAGCCGCCAACATGGTGTTGTTTAAAACCAGCGATAAGTCTGATCTTCGGTCTAAAATGAAACGTAAAAGAGGTACCTTAGCCTCTTTATATCCGCGATCCAGCAGCCAAGTTGCCGCAAGGTTTCCGGCTGAACTGGTAGCTAGAGGTGGCTTAACCATTGCTGGTTACGCGCCAAAGGGCAGTGAAATAAACTGCATACCATTGATGGAAAAACTAAAGGCCAGAGGCGCTAAAATGTGTCTGCCAGTGGTTACTGAAAAAAATGGTGTCTTGATTTTCAGATCATGGGAGCCGGGGCAAGAATTGGTACGCGGCGCCCACGACATAGAAGAGCCAGCAGAAGATGCCGCGGTTTTAGTGCCAGATATGCTGCTAGTACCATTACTGGCTTTTAATCCTAAAGGCTTTCGATTAGGCTATGGCGGTGGTTATTATGACCGGACACTGGCAAAACTACGTGCCGAAAACGAACATTTGGTAGCGGTTGGACTTGGCTATGAAGCGCAAGGTGTATCGCGATTGCCAGTAGAGCGTCATGATGAAAAAATGGACTGGGTAATTACCGAAACCCAAGCGCACTCGATAACCAGAAAAACCCCTTAAAGCTGCTTTGCTGTGAGAGCCTTATTCCTTGGTGATGTTGTTGGTCGATCTGGCCGCGATGCGATTAGCAATTATCTGCCCGATCTGATCAAAGACCTGCAACTTGATTTTGTAATGGCCAATGGTGAAAATGCTGCCGGTGGTTTTGGAATAACCGAAAAAACTGCACGGGTTTTGTTCAATAGCGGGATAGATGTCATAACCCTTGGCAATCACGCTTTTGATCAGCCAGAAGCCATTGGCTTGGTGGCTAGAGAGCCTGCGGTTTTACGGCCCGCCAATTATCCGCCAAGCGCCGGTGTGCCCGGTAAGGGTGTTTATTTGCACACAACACCGAAGGATCAAAGAATTCTGATTATTACGGTAATGGGCAGGGTTTATATGGACGCGCTTGATGATCCGTTTGCTGCTGTAAGCAAAGAGCTTGATGCTTGTGAGCTTGGCCGTGATGTTGACCTGATAATGGTTGAAATTCACGGTGAAGCCAGCTCGGAAAAAGGGGCGATGGGGCATTTCTGTGACGGTCAAGCATCAGTGGTGTTTGGAACGCATACCCATATTCCAACAGCCGACAATCGAATACTTGCCGGTGGCACTGCTTTTATGACTGATCTGGGAATGTGCGGTGATTATGATAGTGTCATTGGCATGGACAAAGAAGAACCGGTACGACGCTTTACCACTAGATTACGCGGCTCTCGTTTCAAACCAGCTTCTGGCGAGGGTACTTTAAGTGGATTGTTTGTTGTCACCGATGATAAGACCGGCCTTGCCGTTTCATGCGAGCCGATAAGAATTGGTGGTTGTTTGGATACCACAAAGCCAAAGGAACTAAGCGAATGAGCAAGATGATTCTTAAGTTTTTTTCCTTTATTCTTAGCCTTGGCATTGTCTCTTGCGTTTCATCAGAACCAACTAGGTTAAATCATGATTATCCAGCTCCGCCCAGCGTTAAGCGTTTAACCGAAGCTGGTGCATGTCCCGGCGGAGAAGCTTTGTCGGGGGTGAGTATTACTTTGCCCAAATTTCCTTGGCGTGCGAAACGTCAAGCGCGCCAAGGTTGGGCGGTTGTTTCATTAGACGTCGGCATTGATGGGACGACTGATAATGTTTTTATTAAACGATCAGCCCCAAGATCGGTATTTGACAGAACATCAATCAAGGCGGTTGAAAGTTGGCGATTTGCCCCCCCAGGATCAAAACCGTTATCTGGTTGTTTGGTGTTTATCAGCTACCGCCTTGGAAAAGTTACCATCGGTCAGTGAATTAAGTTCTATACTCAAAACTTAAATTAAACAGTCTTTTGAGTATACTATATCTTCTTGATCCATCACATTAACCAAAAACCGGTGTCCACTTTTTGG
>JAKITZ010000129.1 GCA_021647805.1 Robiginitomaculum sp. | reverse complement strand
CTTGAACCAGTTGATATACTTTTCTCTTCATCAACTTATCCAAAAACCCGCCCTCAAGAGCTAAGCGCTCGCGTCGCGATAGGGCAACTAAAGTTACCCACTTTTTGGGTCGCTGAAGTATATTATTATTTTTGGCACGTGACCCTAGTTAACCGAGCCTTCGCGCATGGAAAACTCACCCCTACTGATACGATCAGGTAAACGCCTAGACATTTCCGCGACCAGTTCTTCGCCATAGACATCAATAAGATCAGCCAATGCGGCGAAAATAGCAGAAGTAGCAATGGTTTCTGGGGAGCAACCTTTACTCAAAGCCTGATCCCAAGCTATCAGGATCATATCCAGAGCCGTAGACTTTTGTTCGTCCTTATTAAGACTAGCAGATATCGTTACGTCGGTTGTCATCACCACTTCTCACGAAAAACCATTCCAATGGGCAGGTTGACCCCGCCTCTGGGTAATCTTATAGCTTACTTGAGATAAGGATCAGCTAAACTATCCGATAAAATTCTACCTTGTTTTGAAATGGTTTGTAATTGCTGTTTGCTAACAGTATCGCAACTATAAAATCGGCGTTGTTGATTTTGGTATCCAGAATTAAACTCAGCCACCAAGTTCCTACGCAAACGATAATGCGGGTTTTCCAACTCCAGCAACTCGACCATAGCATCACGCCATGTTTGGGAATTACCTCCCTCACACAAAGTGCTTAAATAATGACTTGCACCCAGGATCCACGCTAGATCAGTTAAAATTGCAGACGTTTCTGGCGGGCGCTCAACTTGCATCTGTTGTTGTGCAGAAGCCTGATTAGCACTAACGCCCAGCAGAATTATAACAATCAATAACCGGATCAATATTTATACCGTCGTCTTACATGGGTTAGCGACCAGACAAAGGCGATGATCCAGAACAATCCCGTCCAGCCAAGCAACAAAGTCAAAAAGAAGATAGCCGTTGTGTCCTGATGACCGCGCACCAGAGCAATGATCCAAGGTAAAAAATAAAATATACTAGGCAATAAAATGATTTCCATCATCGTTCTTTCAAAATTTACTGCCCCACAGCAAGTTTAATATAAGAAGCAAATGTGACTTTGTCCAATTAAAGTAAGCTTAGATAAGGCTGGTAAGTGATTTTGTAACAAGCAAATGCGGCAACTGAAGATATATATTTGCCAACAAAAACTTTAGTCCCGAATTTGAGCCGGGATCAGAATTGGTTTTGTGGTTTGGCTAAAAAAACATGAAACAACGATTCGCGCCAGTTTACTGGAAGTAGTTATTGAGCTGGTCAAGCAAAACCGCGTTGACCACCTGTATAGCAAGGATCAAGAACAAGAACCATGCAAGCCCAAGCAGGATAAGCATTGTCAGTTTTAGATTGATTTTATCATCTTTTCTTGGTGGCTCAAAAAGACGCTCCCCTGCATAATAAGACAAAGTGATTACACAGGACATGAGAAATACAAAACCATAAAATATAGATAATGACATCACAGCCATTATCAGCGTCAACACAACAAGCAGCCCATAGGAAAACAGATAAAATCCTCGCAAAAGCTTTTGAGCTCTTATGGGGAATTTATCCAAAAAATCATACATACTCATATCTAAGATATAACCATTCCAACGCTTCTTAGCCATGGTTGAATAACAAGCACCACTAAAAAGAACACCAAAAGAGAAAGCCCAATGATATGCGTAAGAAAGTGAGCTATTTTAGCTGCATATATGTCCAATGGACTAAATCTAAAACTAACTTCTTCTTTAACATAGTGTAAGTTCAATGCGCCAATAAATATTGGTATTGCATAAATCAAGAAAAAATCTCTAGCAAGCACAGCTGTGATCATTATTATTACGGTAGTAAAAACAATAGAAAAAATTAGTAAGAATCTCATTCATCTTCTACCAGTTTGCAAGGCTTATTACTTTTGTAATAAGCTAAACGATTATAGTACAGTAGCCACACCTAAGCCGCTTTTTTTTGTGGTTGTGGTCGCACAAAAAGTGGTTTGTCAGCTGTTGATCCTTCGGGGCAAAATCTATAGCCGGCAATGTCAAAGTTTTGCAAATCCGCCGGATCGGTTATACGGTTTTGCACGATCCATCTCGCCATTAGACCTCTGGCTAGTTTCGCGAACACGCTTAAAATTCGTTGCTGCCCGTCTTTTTCTTCCTTAAACACCGGCGAAATAATCGTCCGGCTCAGGGACTTTTTATCAACTGCTTTGAAGTATTCATTAGATGCCAGATTGATAATAACTGGAAATTTATGCTCTTGTAATTCTTTGTTCAATTGCTCAGCAATTTGGCTATTCCAAAAGTCATACAAATCTTCGCCGTGCGAAGTTGTGATCTTACGACCCATTTCCAACCGGTATGGCTGGATAATATCCAGTGGCTTTAAGACCCCATACAAACCCGATAAAATACGTAAACTGTTTTGTGCAAAATCAAGATCTGTTGGCAAAAGAGTGTCCGCTTGTAGGCCGCGATAAACATCGCCAGCAAAAGTTAAAACCGCCGGTGTGCCTTTGCTCTTATTGCTAATGTCCAGCTCTTGAAAACGCGCAAAAGTCAGCTCGGTTAAATTGTCCGACAATTTCATCATTTGCCTGATTTGCGCTCTGGTCAGTTTCTTGGTGACAACAGATAATTCCTGCGCCGACTTGCCTAATATCGGAGCAGTTACCGTCAAATTGGGATCAAAAGCCGGTGTTACAAGTTTCTTGGCAGGGGACAATAAAGTGAGCATTTAGGAGCCTATGCATTTGGTTAAGCAATATATCTATGGTGGTTAATGGAAAATTTCAATTCTTCTGTGCAAACAAAATACGCGGGTTCATGATATTATCAGGATCAATTGCCTGCTTAACCGCTCGCATCATTGCCAATTCCACCGGCGATTTATAACGTCGCATATCGTCTATTTTAGCAATACCTATTCCATGTTCAGCGGCAAAACTACCACCCATTTCATGCACCAAATCATGAACCATAGAAGTTATCTGATCGCGGGCAAATAAAAACTCATCGCCGCTAACATCTACTGCCTGCAATAAATTATAATGTAAATTTCCATCGCCTAAATGCCCAAAAACACAAAATCTAGTGCCGAGAAATTTGTCGCTAATGACCATTTGCATTTGTTGTAAAAACTGCGGGATTGCCGAAAGCGGCAAAGAAATATCGTGCTTTATTGCCGCGCCTTCTGGTTTTTGCGCCGCTGAGATGTTTTCCCGCAAAGCCAATAAAGCATTTGCTTCTGCTTGCGATTTGGCGATCACAGCATCAGCGATTATTTCAGCGCTCAAGGCATCAGCCAACGCTTCTTCAATAACTAAAACATCATCAACTTCAAATTCCACCATCACATTATAATCATGGGCCTCGGAAAATGGTGCGCGGCTATTGGACACGTTTTTCAAAACCACTGACAGAGCTTGCTTTGAAATCAACTCAAATTTTGATATTTGACTAAAAAAGTTTGCCCTTAAATGAGATAATAATTGCAATGCATCTTCTACATTTTGCAGGCCACACCAAGCAGTAATAGTGTTTGCTGGTTTTGGAAATAATTGCAAAGTTGCAGCAGTTATCACTCCCAATGTGCCCTCAGAGCCGATAAATAATTGCTTGAGGTCATAGCCAGAATTGTCTTTGTGCAGGCCGGATAAACCATGCCAAACCTCGCCATTTGGCATTACAGTTTCCAGCCCTAAAACCATTGCTCGCATATTGCCATATCGTAAAACCCCCATGCCACCGGCATTGGTGGCAATAGCCCCGCCAATAGTCGCCGAACCACCAGAAGCAATTTGCAATGCAAATAATAAATTATGTTCTGCGCAAATATCCGTAACTGCCTGCAAGCTCATTCCAGCCTCGACCGTAATAGTCATGGCTTTGGGGTCAATATTGCGAACGGCATTCATCTTGGCAGTGCCTAGCAATAATTCTCCTTGCGGGATTTGCCCGCCAACCAAGCCAGTATTGCCACCTTGGCAAGTTATCGCAATTTGATGCTTGGCGCACAATTTCACAATTTTTGCCAGCTTTTTTGTGCTATTTGGCAAAACCATTATCGTAGTTTCGCCAAACCATCTGCCGCGCCATTCGCTAAGGTGTGGAGTTAGTTCTTCCTGATCTTGGATAATTTCATCAGGATCAACAACACCCGATAATGTTTCTAGAAAATCTGTTGACAGCTTAACCAAGAGAGCCACTCACTTGTTCGATTTGCTGCCTACTTAACGCTCCTTGGCGCAATATTTTTGGGCTGGCACCAGTTAGATCAATCAAGGTCGAGGGCTGGCCGCTTATGCAGGTTCCGCCATCAACTATCAGATCAACATTATTGGCAATTTGCTCTGATAACTCACCCAAAGAAGCCGGCGGCGGTTCGCCAGAAAAATTAGCCGATGGCGCGACCAATGGCTGATTTAATTTGGCTATAAGGTTTTTGGTAAAGTCATGGTCGGGACAGCGAACAGCGATGCTGGGCAAACCACCACCAGCATTTTCATGAATATTTGCACTGGTTAGCTTTGGCAGCACCAAAGTTAACGGCCCCGGCCAGAAACTAGCGATTAATTTTTCTGCCAACGGATTTAGCATGGCAAGCTTTTTGGCCATTTCCAAGCCATCAATATGGGCTAATAATGCCTTATGATCTGGCCGACCTTTTATCTGATATATCCGCTCAATCGCTATGCCATCACTGGCTAAAGCTGCAATTCCATAAACAGTTTCGGTTGGCACAATTACTAGACCGCCATTGGATAATATGCTTGCGGCCTTGCCTAAAGTGCTAGCATTTTTCGCAGACAAACAAGTGGTAAGCATTCAAACTAGCCCAATACTTCTTGGAAACGAACCGGCTGACCAATACCCTCACTGATCACTTCATCATCACGCATAACAATATTACCACGGATCACCGTCATGATCGGCCAGCCGGTAACTTCGCGACCAGCAAATGGTGTCCACTGACATTTTGAAGCAATCCAACTGTCATCAATGGTGCGCTTTGCGGCAAGATCAACAATGGTAAAATCACCATCATAACCCACAGTCATGCGTCCCTTTTCAGCAATTTGGAAAATTCGATTGGCTCCAGCAGACGTAAGATCAACAAACCTTTGTAAACTTAACCGCCCTTTTGCCACATGATCCAGCATGATCGGCACCAAGGTTTGTACACCGGGCATTCCCGATGGCGATGCCGGATAAGATTTTAACTTTTCGTCCAAAAGATGCGGCGCATGATCAGAGCCAATTACATCAACCACACCATTTACAATACCAGCCCATAAACCCATCTTGTGGTGGCGCGACCTTATTGGCGGATTCATCTGTGCTTTGCCTTGCAACTGCTCGTAACAATCCGGCGATTGCAAAGTTAAGTGTTGGGGTGTTACCTCGACAGTGGCGATATCACGATGTTCGGCCAAATACTCAATTTCCTCGGCTGTGGAAATGTGCAGCACATGAATACGTTTACCTGCTTTTCTTGCCTGTTTGATCAGACGTTTGGTTGAAATCATTGCAGATTCTGCGTCGCGAACCACCGGATGTGATGCCCAATCACCGGCCACAGCCAAATGTTTGCGCCCTAGCATTCTTGGCTCATCTTCGGAATGAAAAGCTGCCCGACGGGTGATCTTTGCCAATACCCGCGCCAATCCTGCATCATCAGCCACCAGTAATGAACCAGTGCTTGCCCCCATAAATACTTTGATGCCGCAACAACCGGCACTGTGTTCCATATCCGGCAAAATATCGGAGTTCTCGTTGGTTGCTCCGCCGTAAAACGCATGATCACAATGCATGCGGCCTTTGGCCAGACGCAGTTTTTCTTGTAATGCATCAACGTCAGAAGTGGTTGGGTAGGTGTTTGGCATTTCAAAAACCGCCGTCACCCCGCCAAGAACTGCAGCACGGGATCCGGTTTGCAGATCTTCCTTAGCTTCACTACCCGGTTCTCTGAAATGCACCTGAGTGTCAATGACCCCCGGTAAAACATGCAAACCAGCCGCATTGATAGTTTTAGCGGCGCTGGCTTGTTTCAAATCACCGATGGCAACAATCTTGCCATCACGAACCCCAACATCACCAACACCAATACCGTCATGATTGACCAAGGTTCCACCAATAATTAACAGATCATAATTCATTTATAGCTTTTCCATCTTGCGCAATTTGAGAACAGACCCATTATAGCTAACATGAAATACTTTGCACCCCCCAGCCCGCGATCTATTATCTCTGTTAGCGGCAATGACGCACATACTTTCCTGCAAAACATGATCACCAATGATATGGACCTGCTACAAAGCCAGAGCAGCATTTATGCGGCATTGCTGACCCCGCAAGGTAAAGTCATCTCAACATTTTTTGTTGTAACCAACCCTGATAATGGTTTCTTTCTCGATTGCCCGACAGGTGCTTTTGAAACATTACTAAAACGACTAACCATGTTTCGCTTACGAGCCGATGTGCAGCTTACCGACATTTCAGACAGGTTTCAGGTTCTGCAAAGCTTGCAGGCAGGGGCGGATATATGTTTTGCTGATCCACGTAATGAAGCGATCGGCTTTCGCTCTCTTGTTCCAGTGGACACTGAAAGGTCGTCAAATGACCAAGAAGCCTTACGCTTTAATTTGATATTACCCGAACAAGATATTGACTATAACAGTACCGAAGTTTTTCCCTCTGACATCAATATGGACCTGCAAAATGGCATTGCGTGGAAAAAGGGCTGTTATGTTGGGCAAGAAGTGGTTAGCCGAATGAAGCGCCGTGGTAATATAAGAAAACGAACAGTATTGGCAGAGTTTACCGGACAAGCACCTGAAGCTG
>JAKITZ010000128.1 GCA_021647805.1 Robiginitomaculum sp. | reverse complement strand
CTAAACACAGGCGCAGCACTGCTTGTGGCTGATATAGTTGCTGATCTTGATCAAGGAATAGCAAAAGCCAAAGCTGCTATTGATGATGGCAAAGCCAAATTAGCCTTAGAAAAACTTGTAGCTGTTTCTAACCAATAATGAGCGTTTTAGATAAAATAGTCGCTGACAAGCATTGTGAGTTATTGCAAGAAAAAATTGCAACTCCATTAGCTGTTTTACAGCAACAAGTTCAACGCTGTCCGCCAGTGCGTGGGTTCAAGAATGCTATCTTAAACTCTGCTATAATTGATCAACCTGCCTTAATCGCAGAGATTAAAAAAGCCAGCCCGTCAAAAGGTCTTATTCGTGAAAACTTCCAACCAGCAGAACATGCAATATCTTATAAACTTGGCGGAGCTAGTTGCTTATCTGTTCTAACGAATAGTTATTTTATGGGCAGTGATGAACATTTTATCAATGTGCGGGCTGTTACTGAGCTACCAATGCTACGTAAAGAGTTCATCATAGATCCATGGCAAATATACCAGTCCAAAATACTCGGAGCCGATTGTGTTTTGCTAATAATGGCGATTTTATCAACGGACAAAGCTTTGCAGCTTTATCAAACTTGCATAGACCTAGACCTAGACGTTCTAGTTGAAGTACATAATTCGCAAGAATTACAACGAGCCTTGTTATTGCCGGATACTTGTATGATCGGTATCAATAATCGTAACTTGCATGATTTCTCAACTGATCTTAATACAACGGCAAATTTGCTTGCAACAATAGATAGTAGCCGCATTGTAATTTCAGAAAGCGGGATAAAAACTGCCGCAGACGTAAATATAGTTGCAACTGCCGGAGTTAAAGGAATTCTAGTTGGAGAAAGCTTGATGAGACATCAAAACATTCAAGCTGCAACCAAAAAATTATTATCAGTCAGAGACTAAACCTCTTTCAAGCCTACGCTTATTTTTAACGCCGCACTTAGCAAAACACCAAGGCCTCACATGGTTGCCAATAGTATGTGATTCATATTAGTCTTAGCAACCAGGGAGTGGGCGAATGAAAATTCTTAAATTTATTGGGTTAATTATTCTAATTACTGTCATTGGTGTTGGGATATTCCTAACCGGTGTTAAGCAAAACTGGTATGGAAAACATCGCGGTGCAGGAGATATCATTGGAGCCGAATTACCCAAGAATATTATTGAGAATAGACAAAAAGCTCAACTACAAACAGCCATATCATTGGGAACGCAGTCACCAAAACAAATTTTATTTGGCGATCTCCACGTCCACAGCACATTCTCAACCGACGCTTTTTTGTGGTCGTTACCCATTTATGGCGGCGAAGGTTCGCACCCAATAGCCGATGCCTGTGATTTCGCCAGATATTGCTCAGCAATAGATTTTTGGTCAATAAATGACCATTCCGAAGCCTCAACTCCGGCCAGATGGGCTGAAACCAAAGAAAGCATACGCCAATGCAATGCACGTGCTGGTGACAGCGCCAATCCAGATATTGTAACATTCATGGGCTTTGAGTGGTCACAAGTTGGCCGCACACCGCAAACCCATTACGGACACAAGAATGTAATTTTTAAAGGGTTGGACGACGCGGACATTTCTTTACGTCCAATTGCCGCATCTGGACCTGCAAGCACGACAATTCGGGGCTCTGCCACGCAAATGGATTGGCGACTTGCATTGGCAGATTTCTCCAACCGACAAAGTTATTTTGACTTTAGGACTTTTGCTAATGAGATAAGAGAAGTTCCCGACTGCAACCCTAATACACCCTCTAATCAATTACCTTTGGACTGTTACGAGCAAGCCGCCGACCCGGGAGAGTTAGCGAATCGTTTAGATCAACAGGCAATCGACTATTTGCTAATCCCGCACGGCACGACTTGGGGTTTTTACACCCCTCCAGGCACCAGCTTTGATAAACAGCTACTACCACAAATGCGCCCAGAGAAGCAGACCTTGATCGAAGTGATGTCAGGGCATGGAAACACCGAAGAATATCGTTCATGGCGCTCCATCGATGTTATAGATGTGGATAAATTGCTGTCATCGTGCCCTGCCCCCAGCAAAAACTATCTACCGAGCTGTTGGCAAGCTGGCGAAATAATTAGAGACCGTTGCTTGAAGACTGGGCAAAGTAATGACGAGTGTGAAGCGCGAGCCATAAAAACACGTGAATTATATGCAAACCTTAGTGTTGCTGGCCACATAATTGTATCTGGTGATGAAATTATTGATTGGCTTGATGCGGGACAATGCAAGGATTGTTTTTTGCCGGCGTTTAATCACCGGCCAAAATTATCAGTGCAATATGGATTAGCTATTAGCAACTTTGAAAATGACGGTGATGATCCAACTAGATTTAATTGGGGTTTTGTTGCTGCATCCGATAACCACAGAGCCAGACCCGGTACTGGTTACAAGGCCTATGTACGAAACAGGAATACTGAATCAACAGGTGCTATCAATCAAGAATGGCGGCAACGAATGTTTCCAGATGAAGAAAAGTTACCTACATCTTTGCCTGTAACACGAGAGTCAGTTTGGGATAACCCTGGTTTTCATCTGTTAGAAATGGAGCGCCAAGCCAGTTTTTTCACCACTGGCGGGTTAACTGCGGTTCATTCTAATGGGCGATCACGAGGTGCGGTTTGGGACGCAATGCAGCGACGTGAAACCTATGCGACGTCCGGGCCGCGCATACTTTTATGGTTCGATAAATTAGAAGATGATGGCTCGAAATTAGTTATGGGCAGCAGCACTATTACCGACAAAAACCCGCAATTTAGAGTCCGGGCCGCTGGCGCATTCAAGCAAAAGCCCGGTTGTCCTGATTTTGCCGCAGCGGGTTTGCCTGAAGAAAGATTTGAGAAATTATGTCGCGGTGAATGTTATAACCCATCTTCTGAACGTTTAAAAATAACCCGTATTGAGGTGGTGAAAATTACCCCGCAACAATTTGAAAATGAGAATGTTGATGGGCTTATCAATGATACATGGAAAAGCTTTGATTGTGACGATCAGGGACAAGGTTGTACAATAACTTTTGATGATCCTGATTATGTAAGCGGTAATCGCGATAGTATTTATTATGTAAGAGTAATTCAAGAAGCCACGGCAACCATAAACGGTGCAAATTTACGCTGTATTTACGATGAAACTGGAAAATGCGTCTCGGTAAATCCCTGTTATGGTGACTACCGCACACCGCAAAGTGATAATTGTCTAGCTGATGTAGAAAACCGTGCTTGGTCTTCTCCAATAACGTTACGAATACCTAAACAAGTCACAATTTTGCTAGATTGATCCATGGCTGAAATGTCCACTTCTCACTGGCGCAAACTAGCCTTGCTATTTGGTATAGTTGCCGGTCTCGCAATGGCTATTCTAGCCTCACTAAACGATAAACCACAATCAAACCAAAAATTACCGCCCAGCGCGTTAGTGATGGTTGATGATGGAGTTATTTTACAAGCAGATTTAGTTAGAGCATTAACAGCAGTATCTGCTGGTCGAAGAAATTTACTTACCGAAGGTGATGAACAAGCAATTTTACAGCGGTTGATTGATGAGGAATTATTGCTGCAGCGGGCGATAAAGCTTGGGCTAGTTGAAGCTGAACCTGAATTGCGAAACTCATTAGTTGCTGCTTTAACCCGTGAAGTTATTTCCCGGAGCCGTTCAGAAGACGTTGATAAACAAAAACTAAAAGAGTTTTATGAAACCAACAAACAGTTATTTACCCAAAAGCCAAGATACTTTGTAAAGGCGGTATTTCTAGCAAACCCAAAGAACGCCGCAGAGTTTGAAGCGGCTTTGGCCCATGAGGATAGTATTGACACCTTAATAAATAATTTTGCCGGCAACATACCTGTTCCTGAAGGGTTGCTACCAAAACAAAAGATAATCGACTATCTCGGGCCACAAGCTTTAGCGGATATTGACAGCATGCAAATTGGAACTTGGTCAAAAATTCCTGATGGGCAAAACGCATTTTGGCGAATTTTTTTGGTTGATAAAACTACAGAAACCATTTTTGCACGAGATATAATAGAGCAGCAGGTTTTGACAGCGTTCAAAAACCAACGTGATGATCAAGCATTAAGAGATTATATATCAAACTTACGGCGCGAAGCAGTGATAACATACCGAACAGAATCAGGGAAATGATACGGGGGTTATTAGTTATAATCTGGCTGTTGCTTGGAACGGGTATCTCTTTTGCCCACTCTTCTAGCAGATCATCATCAATATGGACCGAAGACGATAAAACCATCAAAATGGTGTTTAGCATTGATCAAGTACAAGCAACCTTACTGGTTCCCTTGGATTACAATGCTGCGTCGCTTCAATCATTATTAGCAGGACATCTAGCCGCTTCTATTAGCGTTACACAAGGCGATAAACCATGCGCAACCTCAATACCATATAATAGACCAACAAGCAGCCAACGCCTTCATGTGAAAATCAATTTCACTTGCAAGGATACCGTTTCGGAAAACAGCTGGAATATTGAAAATAATGCTTTCTTCGACTTTGCCTCAACACATATTCATATTGCATATTTAAAGGCCAACCAGAACAGCATCGAAACTATTTTTACTGATCGAAAGCGTAATAAAACCATGCGCTTAACGGATATTTCTAATGTTGCAACCCCTGCAATATGGGTAAACGTCATAACCTATGTTCATCTGGGTTTTTTACATATTCTTGGCGGTATTGACCATTTGATATTTGTAACGGCACTGGTTCTATTGGCCAAAAGGCCAAAACAAATCGCCGTATTGGTAACCGGTTTCACTATTGGCCACAGCGTAACTTTGGGCTTAGCCAGCCTTGGTGTAATCACCCCGTTTGAGCCGGCAATAGAGGCTTTAATAGGTTTTTCTATAGCTTTTGTTGCTGTGGAGATTTTGGTTCCGGCAAATAGTCGCAATTGGAAACCAGTAATTATTGGATCAACCATATTGATGTTGATCTTAAGTTTTGCTGGCTGGTTAAAAATCAGTATAATACCGGCCAGCATCTGGCTTGGTTTGGCTTTGTTTATTGCTTGTTATGGAATGCTGGTAACTTCTGCCAAACAAGTAAGAAGCGCTAGCATCATGCTTACTGCTGTTTTCGGACTTGTACACGGAGCAGGCTTTGCCAGCGTACTTCAAGCAACAGGGCTACCTCATAACCGGCAAGTATCTGCATTACTTGGTTTCAATATTGGTGTCGAAATCGGGCAATTATTAGTCGTATTATTATGGGTTATATTGCTAAAATTAACGGCTAGAATATTATCGCAAGCATCTGTTTCAAAAATTGAAATTGTCCTTGCTGGTATAATATTAGCATCAGGAATATTCTGGATGATTGACAGGTCTTTTATATGAGTAATCTTCAAAGTGATAATTCGGTTCCTTTTGCTGAGCAATTCCAAAACATAGCTCATTGGTTAGCGGTTACAGGCTGGTCGGAAGCAGCTGGTGGTAATATGTCGATACGCATTGACGCACCAACAGATTTGCCAGAAACAACATTCATTGCATTACCAGTGCCTGTGCCACATCTGGCCGGCAAGGCTCTTGTGGTGACTGGCTCCGGCACTAGATGCCGTGACATTGCCATCGACCCAAACCCAAGTTTGGGCTTGTATAAAATAGGTATCTCTGGTGAGGATTATTGTTGGCTGGCTGGCAATCAAAAACCAACTATGGAATTACCGGCTCATTGTGCGATTCATAATACTTTGGCGAAGCACCGCCCCGAAGACATTGCCATTTTACACACCCATCCGGCAAATTTAATTGCCCTTTGTCATTGGCCTGATTTCACTAATGGCACAGAAATTTCAAACCGTATTTTAAGCCTG
Organism: Robiginitomaculum sp.; assembly: GCA_021647805.1. GTDB lineage: Bacteria > Pseudomonadota > Alphaproteobacteria > Caulobacterales > Maricaulaceae > Robiginitomaculum_B. Next base: position 1,003 of record JAKITZ010000128.1, on the reverse strand, counting down.
CAAAGTGAAGCCCGCTTGCACCTGCCAGAGGGTATTGGCTTTGTTGAACACGAACTACCCGGATCGCTTGTCTTAGGTCTAAAGTCAGCCGAACAAGTGAAGCAACATCAACTGGTATTATGGCAATATCACGGGTGCTTGGCGACAGGGAATAGTTTATCTCACGCATTTGATTTACTCGAGATTTTTGACAAATGCGCTGAAATTTTCTGGAAATTACAAGCCGCTGGCATTGATCCAAAAGGTATTGCCGAGGATACAATAAAAGAAACCTTAAAATCTTTTGACCAACTTGATCGATACCCGAAACGGTAGTCACAACAAAATAATGTCAATCAACACATGAGAAACCACGTATTAAAGGGTTTTGTTTATTTTACTTTTGTCAAAGAGCCGCAAAAGAGTATGCAAAACACCCATAGCCCAGCTATTATAACTGTTTTCAGCAGTGCGTATATTAAGACAAATTATCCCCGCCCTTTGATTACTCCTAAGAGCTAATGAGTGTCAAATAAGGGTGCAATGTTTGCTATTGTTTGGTTAATAACTGCCATTTTAGTATCAATTAAGGGTTACGACTAAGGGTGCGCGACCCTTGTTCTAATCCTTGTTCTAGCCCTTGTAGGAAAATGCTCTGAATATACGAATTTGGTGTTATCAAGATTATCATTGCTCTGACTAAGCCAAACCTACTCCGAGAAAACAGGCGGTCTAAGCTGCTGCCGTAGCCTTTTCGATCTATATTTAATCCACCTGATTAAATATTATTACTATCGCAATACCGATTACAAAGCCCCGACACACCGCCTGTAAAGCGTCTAGCCTCCCCAAAAAAAGGGGGAGGACGAGTTGTATTTGTTTGAATAAATAGGATTTGTTTCGGCTACTTTGGAGGTAAAAGCAGTAAGGAGGATTCCAATGTCAGGTCTTGTAACTTGTATCTGATTCCAAACTATTGTAAAGATACTAGAAACTGCGGGTTTTGTATTTGACAATTGCTGTT
>JAKITZ010000127.1 GCA_021647805.1 Robiginitomaculum sp. | reverse complement strand
TGCCGTGGAAAAAATTCACATATTTCATGGACACAAGTAGAAACCGGATCGGCGATTACTTGGAAATATCCTTCATGCATATTGCGCGGTGATGGCTCGTCAGGCGAGTTTTATTCAATTGCCATTACTAATGGTTATCAGCAGGCCGATACTGGCACTAAAATGATCCATTTGGGCAAGAACACCACATCAAGGATTATCTCGAAAGGTATATCCGCAGGTCACGCTCAAAACACCTATCGCGGATTGGTTAGTGTGCATCGTAAAGCAGAAAATGCTCGTAACTTTACCCAGTGCGATAGTTTGTTGATTGGTGATTTATGCGGTGCGCATACAGTGCCATATGTCGATGTTGCAAGATCAGATGCCCATATGGAGCACGAAGCCACCACAACTAGATTATCAGAAGATCAGCTGTTTTATTGCCAGCAACGGGGCTTGGATATGGAAGAGGCCACAGCCTTATTGGTCAATGGTTTTGCCCGCGAAGTAATGCAAAAATTGCCGATGGAATTTGCCGTTGAAGCACAAGCATTGGTAGCTATTTCATTAGAAGGGAGCGTTGGGTAATGAATGATATTAAAAAGCCGGTTATCAACGTAGACGACGTTCCAATGATGGATTTTGGTAATGGTGGTAAATTTGCTGCTAAATTAGGTCGCATCGGGCCATTGCTCGGTGCGAAAAACCTTGGTTGCATGTTGACTATTGTGCCGCCGGGTAAACGAGCCTTTCCGCATCATGCGCACCTTAATGATGATGAAATGATGTTCATTATTGAGGGGCAGGCCGATTATCGCTTTGGCGAAGATATTTACCCGGTCAAAGCTGGTGATGTGTTGGGTGCGCCACCGGGTGGGGCGGAAGTAGCGCATCAGCTGATTAACACTGGCGATACAGACTTGAAGTATCTAGCGTTTTCAACCCTGTCCGACACTATGGTGGTGGTGTACCCGGACTCAGATAAATTTGTTGTTTCTGCCGGAATTCCAGAAAACGCCTCTCCCGGCGAAGCCAAGTTTAGACACCTCGGTTATACTGCAAAAGGTAAAGCCGAATATTTTGATGGTGAAGAGTAATTATGATTGAAATTAACAACTTAACAGTAGGTATTGCCGGCAAAACTGGCAATATTCTGCAAAATCTTTCCCTGTCAATTCCGGCCGGTGAAGTACATGCAATTATGGGACCAAATGGCACCGGTAAATCAACTTTGGCAAATGTAATTGCCGGACGAAACGATTATGAAGTTCGTTCTGGTTCGGTTTTGTTTTCTGGCGAAAATTTATTGGATTTGGCACCTGAAGTCCGTGCTGCCAAGGGTGTGTTTTTATCGTTTCAATATCCGGTGGAAATTCCCGGAGTACCGGTGATGACATTTATCCGCGCCGCTTTAAATGCCCAGCGCAAAACCAGAGGTGAAGAAAAAATTTCAGCACCCGAATTTTTGAAATTGATCCGCGAGCAAGCGAGTTTGTTAAAGATCAAGCCAGAAATGTTAAAACGTGCGGTAAATGTTGGCTTTTCTGGCGGCGAGAAAAAACGTCTGGAAATATTGCAAATGGCTATGTTGCAACCAAAGTTTATGGTTTTGGACGAAACGGATTCCGGCCTTGATATTGATGCGCTAAAAGTTGTCGCCGATGGTGTGAACTCCATGCGTGGTGCTGATCGTTCTATGTTGGTAATCACGCATTACCAGCGCTTACTGGATTATATCAAACCGGATCGAGTGCATGTAATGACAGCTGGAAAGATTGTAAAATCCGGCGGGCCAGAATTAGCACTTGATTTAGAGAAAAACGGTTATGATCAATACATCGAGGCGGCGGCGTGAACCAAATGACTTCGATAAATTCGGCAGAAACCGCGCTTGGTAAGATGCTTGCTGCGCAAGACCGTAGTGGCGAGCAAATGGCGCGCTTTGAGCAATTCCTCAAAGTAGGTTTGCCGCATCCGCGTGCAGAGAACTGGCGGTGGACGGATTTGCATGGGGCGATTGCCAAATTTACCAAACTTGCGGTGACAACAGGAAGTGATGCCCATGTTACCTTGAGCGGTGCTGCGCAAATAGATTTTACATCAGCAAAAGAAGATCCAATTTCTTTGTTGGCCGCGGGACTATCTACCGATAATTCCATAGCTGGGTTTGTAATTGATCAAACTTCTGATGACATTATGACATTGCATACTAGCTCAAATGCCAGTTTTAGCGGCTCGGTGGTGCAGGTTTTAGTGAGAGCTGGTTGTTCCGTGGTTATAGTTGAAGATAATCAGCAGGACGACAGTGGCTTTTCGGTTAATGCCAGAGAGTTTATTGTTGAAGATGGCGCAAGCCTTACCCGTATTCTGATTAATGAAAATTCACTTGATCAAACGCGGATCAATCAGGCTTTTGTCGAAATTGGCGAAAGTGCTAGTTTTAATCAGTACACTTTTGATTTTGGCGCATATTTATCGCGAAATGAAACTAATGTTTCTTTGGTTGGTAAAAATACTAAAGTAAACATAAATGGTGCTTATTTATTGGCCAATAACGACAAGGTTGATATGAGCAGTATTATTGACCATCAGCACCAGAATTGCGTTACTAAGCAATTAGTTAAAGGTGTTGTTATGGGCAATGCCAAGGCAGTGTTTCAAGGTAAGTTTCACGTGCGAAGAGCTGCGCAAAAGACCGATGCCAAAATGGGTCATCATACTATATTATTGGGCGATACCGCCCGGGTTCAGGCCAAGCCGGAGCTTGAAATATACGCTGATGATGTTGCGTGCGCCCATGGGAACACTATTGGCGAACTTGATGAAAACGCATTGTTTTATATGCGTCAGCGTGGTCTGTCAGAAAGTCAAGCACGGGCATTATTGATCCGGGCATTTGTTATAGAAACACTGGACGGATTGCCTGCAAACATAGCTGAAGATTTAACCACGGGTATTGATAATTGGTTGGAGCAACGGCAATGAACGCATCGTTTTTGCAAAAGCCAGCGACGTTTGATCCAATAGCATTACGTTCAGAATTTGCTATTTTAGGTCGTGAAGTTAACTCTAAACCATTGGTTTACCTTGATAATGCGGCGTCGGCGCAAAAGCCTGCTCGCGTCATTAATGCTATGCGTGAGATGGTTGATCATTCTTATGCGAATGTGCATCGCGGCCTGCACACTTTGGCTAATGAGGCTACGGAAACTTTTGAAGACACGCGAAAAACAGTGGCAAAATTTCTAAATGCCAAATCGGATCAGGAAATTATCCTGACCAGTGGCACCACGGCGGCGATCAACTTGCTGGCCAGTAGTTTTGGGCAGGCTTTGCAAGCTGGTGATGAAATTATACTATCCGAGATGGAGCATCATTCTAACATCGTTCCGTGGCATTTTTTGCGCCAAAGCAAAGGCGTGGTTTTGCGCTGGGTTCCTGTTACTGATCTTGGCGAATTGGATATGCAGGCTTATGGCGAGTTATTCTCGGCCAAGACCAAATTAGTAACTCTAAGCCATATGTCCAATGTGCTTGGAACTATAACTGATGCCAAAAAATTCATCGAAATTGCCCATAATCATGGGGTAAAGGTGCTGCTTGACGGATCGCAAGCGGCGGTACACATGCAGGTTGATGTACAAGAACTGGATGTGGATTTTTATGCAATTACTGGTCATAAGCTGTATGGCCCCACTGGGATTGGCGCACTTTATGGCAAATATGACGAACTAAACGCTCTGCCACCATGGCAAGGTGGTGGCGAGATGGTGCAATCGGTATCCAAAGGTAATGTTACTTACGCTGATCCTCCGTATCGGTTTGAGGCCGGAACCCCACCGATTATCGAGGCTGCTGGTTTTGGTGCGGCGTTGAATTGGCTGCAAGATTTGGATCGTGACGCACTGGCTGCGCATGAGGATTTATTATTGCGTAAAGTCGAAGACGGTCTACAGCAGTATAATGATATTCAAATTATCGGTCAGGCACCGGGTAAGGGTGCTGTTTGTAGTTTTACTATTGATGGCATGCACGCTCATGATATTGCCCAGTTAATGGATAAATATGGCATTGCTATACGTGCCGGTACTCATTGCGCCGAGCCGTTAATGCATAGGTTTGGCGTTTCATCAAGCTGTCGGGTTAGCTTTGCCGCTTATAACCTTGAAGAAGAAGTTGATGTCTTCTTGCAGGCATTGAACAAAGTACGGAAATTTTTGGAGTAGAGATAATGAGTGAAAATCTAAGAGATATCATAGATATATCTGGGAAAGTTGATGTTGAACAATCGACAAATTTTTTGACCGAAGAGACAACGGACAAAGTCAAGGATTCGAGCATACCAAAAGAAGAACTTGAACGGTTGACCGAGGACTTGATTGCCGCTTTTAAGAGTGTTTATGACCCGGAAATTCCGGTTGATGTTTACGAACTGGGTCTTATTTACAAGGTCGATGTCTCTGATGTTCGTGATGTGGTGGTCGATATGACTTTGACTGCACCAGGCTGTCCTGTGGCTGGTGATATGGTGATGTGGGTGGAAAATGCCGCAGCCAGCGTTGCTGGTGTGCGTGGTGTTATAGTGAACTTGATCTTTGAGCCGCCATGGACTCCAGACAGAATGTCGGACGAAGCACGGTTAGAATTAAACATGTTCTAATTACTTAAATGAGCTTTGTGCTAGCCAGTCTTGTAATTTTTTAATTTGGTTTTTGTCCAAGTGCAGGCCGATTTTGCTACGTCGCCAGATCAGATCATCAACTGTGCTGGCAAATTCATTTTTTATCAAATACCTGACCTCAACCTCGCTAAATCCACAGCCAAAATCAACTCCCAAATCATCTTGGGATTGTGCATCGACAAATATATCAAACACCAATGTGCCATAAGCTTTGGCCAATCGAATAGCATTTGCCTTATCAAAGAATGGGTATTGCTGCTGGGTGCGGGCAATTAAATCGCTAAGGCTATCATTGCCAAAATCACCACCGGGCAGGGGTTTAGTCTCTGTCCATGGCTCGGCATTATTGCCAAGTCGCGCCGAAACCATAGTTACGGCTTTTTCTGCTAATTTGCGATAAGTGGTTACTTTACCGCCTAAAATGCTTAAAAATGCTGGAGTGCCGGTGTTATCGTCCATTAGTAATTCATAGTCGCGTGACAAGGCCGCGGCAGATTTCTGCGGGTCGCCGAACAAGGCTCTAACGCCGGAATAGCTCCAGACAATATCTTTTTCGGAGAGATTATGTTTGAAAAATCGTGACACTCCGCTCAGTAAATATTCAGTTTCTTGAGTGGTTAGCTGTGCATTGGATGGGTCATCAGTAATTGGAGTATCGGTGGTGCCAAATAAGGTGTAATCGCCCTGAAATGGGATTGCGAACAATACCCGCCCGTCAGGGTTTTGAAATAAATAAGCGTGTTCGCCATCATAAAGTTTCGGCAAAACAATATGGCTGCCTTGAACTTTGACCATGTGAGCGGCGTGTTTCAAACAGGCCAAAGCATCGACTTTATCAGCCCAAGGGCCAGCGGCATTGATCACGGATCTGGCAATGCAAGTTGTTTTGTTGCCGTTTGAAGTAAGCTCGGCCAACCATTTTCCTTGATCAGGCTGTAATGCAGTAAGTTTGGTGTTGGTGAGAACTTTCGCACCCATTTTGTCAGCATCAACAGCGTTTAATACTACTAGTCTGGCATCATCAACCCAGCCATCTGAATAGGCAAAGGCTTTGGTCGGGCCATGTTTTAACGCTGCGCCTTCTGGTGTGCTGGTAAGTGATAGCGTGCTAGTTTTGGGTAATGATATTTTGCCACCTAAATGGTCATAAATCCAAAGACCAATGCGGATTAACCATGCTGGGCGCATTTTTGGTAAGATCGGTAAAATAATTCGCAAAGGTTGGATTAAATGCGGTGCGATTTTTAACAAAACCTCGCGCTCTTTTAACGCTTGGCGTACCAATCCAAATTCATAATATTCAAGATAGCGTAAACCACCATGGATCATTTTGGTGCTGGCCGATGATGTGCCGCTGGCTAAATCGGCTTGCTCAACAAGACAAACCGACAGTCCGCGTCCAGCAGCGTCACGGGCAATGCCGGCACCGTTTATGCCGCCACCAATTATTAACAGATCAAATTCTTGTTGCATTTACTTTAGCCTAAAATATTAGGAAGAGCCTATGTTGGGTTTTGCAAAGTGCAATAGAAAATGCTCTAAACTGACCAAAATAATATTAGGGTTTGATATGAAAGACGCGATTTTAGCCATTGATCAAGGAACCACCAGCAGCCGGGCGATCATATATGATCAAGATGGCGGGCAGGTTTGCTCGGCACAACAGGAGTTTGCACAAATTTATCCGCAATCCGGTTGGGTCGAGCATGATCCAGAGGTAATTTGGCAAACTTGCTTACAAGCCATTCAAAAGGTCGTAAAACTTGCCAAAGAAAAGGGCTATCGCCCTGTTGCTTGTGGAATTACCAATCAGCGGGAAACTACGATTGTTTGGGATCGAAAAACTGGCGAGCCGATAGCCAATGCGATTGTGTGGCAGGACAGACGCACTGCGCTCATTTGCGATGAGCTAAAGGCTAAGGGGTTTGAGAGTCTAGTTAGTGAACAAACCGGTTTGTTGTTGGATCCGTATTTTTCCGCCACTAAAATCGCTTATTTGCTGGATCATGTTGATGGGGCGAGAGAGCGGGCAGAGCGCGGTAGGTTGGCATTTGGTACGGTTGATAGTTTCCTAATTTGGCGACTAACCAATGGGCAAGTTCATGCAACTGATGCCACAAACGCTTCTAGAACTGCATTATATGACATTAAAAAAGGGCAATGGTCGAAAGAGTTGTTAGAGCTGTTTAATGTTCCGGCTTCGGTTTTGCCACAGGTGAAAGATTGTGTTGCCGATTTTGGGGTAATAGCATCAGAGCATTGCGGTTTGGAAATTCCTATAAAGGGCGTTGCTGGCGATCAGCAAGCAGCAGGTATCGGTCAGGCATGCTTTAGTCCTGGAGAGTTAAAATCCACATTTGGCAC
>JAKITZ010000126.1 GCA_021647805.1 Robiginitomaculum sp. | reverse complement strand
AATGATGAGAATACTACAATTTGCCACAGTTTTTTTATTGGCCTTATTCGGTCTTTGGTGGGTCAAAGCAGCTCCCCCCACTTACATTAAAATCAGTCCGACATTTGCATTAGGTAAAGTTTCACCGCAAACCATGGCCGTCACAGCAAATGAAGATGTTATTGCCAAATCGGTTACACAGATTGCGCTGGAGCTTCCCGGTTATGACGAAATTATTTTATTCGAAGATCAAAATTTAGCACTGGCCACCGCAGTCGACGGATGGTTTTGGCAAATTGACCTTAAAGCAAAAACCGCAAAGCGTTTTGTTGATGCTCCATTGATGCCCGCTGGAGCACGTATTGCGCCGGATAACACCAATATAGTATATTTCTGCTCCTCATTTTTGTACGATACAACCTACCCCAAGAACGAACACGTTGGATTGTACCAACTTAACTTAGCCAACAAACAAATTACCCCACTGGTTCTAGAAGTACCGCAAGTTTTAGGAATTGGCCTTGCACCAGAAGTATTTGCGATTGGTGATGGCGCGGAACTATCTACTCCACTAACTAAACAATCCAATTCACGACCACTGGCTTTTTGCAATGATCTCGATGTAAGCGCTGATGGCAAACGAATTTATTTCACCGAGCCATTTTCTTATGAAAATGCGTCCATGGGTGGAGGCGGCACTTACCGAGAAGCAGTATCCTTGGGGCAAAATGGTCTTGTTTGGTTATATGATTTTGATTCCGATTCTGTATCACTGATCTCAAAGAATTTTACCTTTCCTGATGGAATTTTAGTTGAAAGCAATGAAGACGGAGAAGATGAAAGCCTGTTAATTGCTGAAACTGTTAAGTTTCAAATTCAAAGAATGTTCATAAGCGGGTCGAGATCTGGGCAAAGTGAAATTGTTCAAAAGGATATGCCAGCAATGCCAGACGGGCTTGATCGCGATGCCAAAGGGAATATCTGGATTGGTATGATAAAACAACGATCTGGAACTATCGACTGGATTCACAAGAACCCATGGATTAAACACCTCTTGTTACGATTACCTGTTACAATGATGCCGGTATCACGCGAAACTAGTTACATGGCTCTTAGCCCAAATGGGGAAGAAGTCCTGTTTTACTCAGTTCATGATGGGTCGATCTTCACTGAAATTTCAGTAGTAATTCCTGGCAGCAATCAACTATATCTGGCAACAGTTGGTCATGATAGCAAAGGACTTTACAGTGTTCCGTATCCGAAGAGTTTACAAAACGAATAATGTAAAAAGGCAGAGCTTATGATCTGCCTTTTTCCTTAGTATAGGTGAGATTCAAGCTGATCTAACAATCACCGTTACGCCATCAATTCTCTCGACGATAATTTTACTGCCTTTGGTCAAATCACTGTCATCGACGGAGACCGCGCCCCACCTTGTATCGTCAAGATTAACCCGTCCACGACCATTCCTAAAGTCAACGGTTACTTCGCCCACTTGACCAACCATTCTTGCGGATCGATCATTTAAGTGCTGCTTGTCACCGCCTTTCATTCTTGGTCGAATATAGACCTGTCCAACCCAAATCAAAATCGCAGTGAGAATGGCAAAAACAGTAAAATCAGCTTGCCAGCCCATAAAGCCAAACAGATTCAATAAACCAACCAAAAACGCTGCCGCTGCTGGCCACAACAGAAATGTTGTAAAACCGGTTAGCAATTCCAACACCAATAGTATTCCAGCAAATGCAATCCAATGCCAAATGGTCATAACCTGAAGAAAATCAATCAATTCTGCCATAATTATTAACCTTTCTTTTTGTCGGAACTTGCCTCAACCAATGCAGTAATTCCGCCAATAGTTGCTGCCAACGAAGAAAACTCAGCCGGTATAATAACAGTTTTTTGCTGATCACTCATCGCCAACTTTTCAAAGGCCGCAACATATTTTTGAGCAACGAAATAATTGATCGCCTGCACATCACCATTGGCAATGGCTTCAGAAACCATCGTAGTTGCTTTGGCCTCGGCTTGTGCAAGACGTTCTCTAGCTTCGGCATCAAGGTAAGCTGCTATTTTGCGCCCTTCAGCCTCCAATACGGCTGATTGCTTTTCACCTTCGGCTCGCAAAATATCCGACTGACGATCGCCTTCTGCGGTCAAAATATCAGCCCGTTTTTCACGCTCCGCTTTCATTTGCTTGGCCATTGCAGCTGTAATATCAGGCGGCGGAGTTAAATCGCGGATCTCGATCCGGGTGACCTTTACGCCCCACGGATTGGTGGCCTTATCAATCACACCAAGCAACATGGCGTTAATCTCGTCACGGCGCGATAATACCTCGTCCAGATCCATCGAGCCGACTACGGTACGAATATTGGTCAAACAAAGGTTGATGATTGAAAAATCTAAACTATCGACCTCATAAGCGGCTCTGGCAGTATCCATAACCTGCACAAATACCACCGCATCGACCGAAACCATGGCGTTATCTTTGGTGATAACTTCTTGGTTGGGAATATCGACCACCCGTTCTCGGACATTCATTTTATAACCAACACTATCAACAAACGGGATAATCATATGAAACCCCGGAGTTAAGGTTTTAGTGTATCTGCCAAAGCGTTCAACCGTCCATTCATTGCCTTGGCGAACTGTTTTCAACGCCATTAAGCCAAATATGATCACGACCGCTAGCAGTACTGCAATAAATATCAAATCCATGGTTTATTCTTTCTTTTTAAGACATTGCCCCAAGCTCCGCCAAACCATTAGAGCATTTTTCTTATAGCTGCTCTAATAAATATTTTGCAGAAGAAACACGAAATTCACCGGGTTCTTCTATGTTTATATGGGTAGTCACACCATCTTTTACAAGCATTGAGAACCTTTGACCGCGAGTTCCCATGCCAAATGCCGACCCATCAAAGTCCAGCCCCAACGCTTTTACAAACTCGCCATTACCATCAGCCAACATCAAAACATCACCGGCACTGCCCTGCTCTTTTTCCCAGGCATGAAGCACAAACATATCATTAACCGAAGTACAAGCAATCACATCAACGCCTTTGGCGCGTAGCTCTGAGACCAGTTCGATATAGCCTGGTAAATGCTGGGCGCTGCAAGTAGGAGTAAACGCGCCGGGCAAGGAAAACAGCGCCACAGTTTTGCCTGCAAATACACTTTGCGTCGTTAAGGGTTCTGGGCCGTTTTTCGTGATGCTCATGAAATTGGCATCTGGTAATTTATCGCCTTGCTTGATGGTCATTATTTTCTCCGCCGAATCTAACAACTTAGAATATTCTTAAAACACTGAATGAATCAGTATTTTGAGTATAAACTTCTTTAGCAATCCATCAACTTACCCAAAAACTGGGGCCCACTTTTTGGATCGATGTAGTATAAAATACTTGCCGAAGAGACTCTTTTGCTTAAAATTACATTTGTGAACAAACAACAAGGATATTTAGCTGGCAAGATGTTAATTGCCGCACCTAGCATGGGGGATCCCCGCTTTACGCAAACTTTGTTGTATATATGCGCTCACGATGAGCACCACGCCATGGGAATAATCATCAATCAACCAATGCATATTTTACGTTTTCCCACGTTACTAAAGCAACTTGGCATTAGCACTGAAAACATAACGCCACCGGATATGCCGGTCTTGAGCGGTGGCCCTGTCGATCCGGAGCGGGGTTTTGTCTTGCATTCTATGGAATATAACAAACCTGAAGAAACCACACGAGTAACTGACAATATAGGATTGTCCGCTTCTAAAGAAATTTTACTGGCTATGGCCTCAGATGATCCCCCAAAACAATGCTTGTTAGCACTAGGGTTGTCCAGTTGGGGAGCAGGGCAAATTGAATTCGAGTTAGAGCAAAATGCTTGGCTAATTTGTGAAGCCGATGATGATTTGTTATTTGATCAAGACTTTGCCAGTAAATGGGATCGCGCCATGTTCAAAATCGGCGTTGACCCCGACAGGTTCAGCCACACAACAGGTCATGCATAAATTCTTGGCGAGAGCCTGTTACTTTGCCACTCGCGCATATAATTTATGATCCTGCCATTTGTCATTTATCTTCAAGTATTCTTTTGCTAGCCCTTCTTCATGAAACTCACACTTTTCTAATAATTTGCTCGAACTATCATTTTGCGGGATACAGGCCGCTTCAATCCGGTGCAAATTCAAGTCATCAAAACAAAATTTAATCACAGCCTGCACAGCATCAGTGGTTAACCCTTGGCGTTGAAACGGTGCGCCTATCCAATAACCAAGTGATGCCGTTTGCGAAACACCACGGCGAACATTTGATAAATTACAACCGCCTACCAAGGCATTGTCACTTTCCCTAAAAACAAAAAAAGCATAACCACTGCCACGCACTCGATCTTCATTATAGTGACGAACGCGGCGTTTATAAGAAGATTGCGTCAACTCGTCTTTCGCCCATTTCGGCTCCCACGGTTGTAAAAAAGCCATGCTAGCGGCTCGCAACCGCAGCCAATCATCATAATCATCAAATTTTGGCAGACGCAACATGACCTTACCAAAGCTTAAAACATCAGCACTATTCTCGTAATCAGATCGAAACAGAGACAAATCATTTCCTAACTATACTTAAAACACTGAATGACAAACGGCCATTCTTGAAATGCCAAACAAGATATATTACCCATAAAACCAAAGCCATACCAAACCATGTCAAAGCATAATCAAGATGATTATTTACCGGCCTTGGCGGTTCACCAACCGGATTTGGCCACGGCTTATCACTATCAGCTATTGTAAGATCAAGTGTAAAATCAGCCTCATAATTTTCTTGCAAATTTATTGTTGTCGCCATAGACGGCAGGTCTCGGCGATACCAAATATTCTCTTTTAGATCAGGAACAGGGGTCAACCAGTTTTCGCTACCCACAGATCGCAATAAGCCAGTTAATGTGATTTCCTCTTTGGGCATTTTAGCAATTTTTATGCCGCCTCGCTCTGGAACAAACCCACGCACTACAAACAAAACTCGCCCGTCAACAGTTTCAAAAACATTCAAATACCTATAACCGGGCACTCCACCAGATATTCCATAGATACGGGTCAATGAGTATTCTGGGCGGTAATGCCCGCGCACCGATACTTTCTTCCAAGCCATATCGCTGGTTATTTCAATACCGGTAATATCCATCGGTGATTGTTGTTTTGCGGTTTCTAATTGTGTGATTAGCTCATTTTTCCAGTACAAGCGTTGTAACTGCCACTGCCCCAAAGCCAATAATATAACCGTTGCTATTATCACTGCAATGCTCATACTTATCGCTGGTTTGAATTTGATCATTTGCTTAATCTTCTGTTTGTTTGTCAGTATTCAAAACCGCTTCACCGGCATTAAACTTAAACATCAACCCATACCACATTCCACGACTAGGGTGCAAAAGTAACAGCACAAGCAATGTCGAAAGCGGCAACCACATCAAAGCATGCACCCAAACCTCAGGCTTGAATACTTTCTCTACGGCCAAGGCTGGAAACACCACCAGAAAACCAACTATGGTCATAACAAACACAGCCGGCCCATCGCCGGTATCGCTGGTATCAAAAACTTGATCGCACTTGTTACAACGATCCGCAAATTTCAAATAACCGGCAAACAATTTACCTTTGCCACAAGCTGGGCAACGTCCGAACAATCCTTGTAAGACTGGGCCCTGCATGACCGGACGTTTGCCTTGGTTATCCCGCATACACAACATAAACGAAGATAAACAGGAACAGCCACACCACATCAACAAAATGCCAATACCAAGCAGCCGCTTCAAACCCGAAATGGTGCTTCGGCGAGAACGCTCCGGCCATTAGCCTAAACAAGCAAATAGCCAAAAAGATAGTTCCAATTATAACATGAGCACCATGAAAACCGGTAGCCATAAAGAATGTCGCGCCATACAAATTACCAGAGAATGCAAAACCAGCGTGGATATATTCAAGAGCCTGTAGATAGGTAAAGAACCCGCCCAGCAGAACCGTCAGCAACAAACCAATTTTGGCGCTTTTGCGATCGCCCTCTATTAAAGCGTGATGCGCCCAAGTAACCGTAGTACCGGATAATAGCAGAACCAAGGTATTGGCCAGCGGCAAATGCCACGGATTAAAGGTTTCAATTCCTGCCGGCGGCCAAACCTCGGCAGTTCTTGTATCGATGAACATTGCGCCTTCAAAAAACAGCCAGAACCAAGCAACAAAAAACATTACCTCAGACATGATAAACAAGATCATGCCATAACGCATGCCCAGCTCAACAACCGGAGTATGAAACCCTTGGGTTCCTTCGCGAATGACATCGGACCACCAACCATACATGGTGATAAGCACGCCAATAAAACCAATAATTAGCAACCATGGGGAGCCTTCAGGAATACCAAATATTCCCGACATATAGGCAACGCCACCAAAGGTCATAACAAAGGCTGATAAAGCCCCAACTAGCGGCCACGGGTTTGGGTCAACCAGATGATAATCATGCTGTGCTGTTTGATCTGACAAGGTACTACCCCCATAGAGAAGACGAATAACCGTCTTTGATTTGCACCCGCCGAAACGGGGTGCGGCAACGTGCCGCTTTGCCTCGAAAATTACCGAAGCGTTGTGGTTTTAGAGCTGTTATTACCTACACTTGCAGATACAGTCTCTGAGTTTTTCATTTTGTAAAAAGTATAAGACAAAGTAATAGTTTTTATTTCATCAAGATGCGGATCATTAGCAATCTCTGGATCAATATAATACAACACCGGCATCTTCATGGTCTCGCCCGGCTGCAGAACTTGTTCGGTAAAGCAAAAACAATCAAGCTTGACAAAGTATGGCGCAGCCTTAGCCGGAGACACATTAAATGTTGCGGTTCCGGCAATTGGCACATCAGAAATATTCGTCGCTTGATAACTAGCCAGAACACTCTCGCCAACAAAAGATACTTGAGTCAGTTGCGACGGTTTAAACGCCCAAGCCAGCTTACGATCAACATTGGCGTCAAAACGAACTTTTATTTGCCGCTCCAACACTTCATC
>JAKITZ010000125.1 GCA_021647805.1 Robiginitomaculum sp. | reverse complement strand
TGTACACATGCGCGATGTCACCAAAATAGTTAGCCTGTTACTGCTAGATGACGCGCCGGTAAATATCCAAATGGAAATTGCCGGGCCGGATCGTATGAACTTAAAACGAATTATTTCGATGGTTCGTAATTGGCTTGGCTTTGGTTCTGCCAAATTTGTTGATATTCCTTATTGGTTTGTTGCTCCGGTGTTTTGGGGTGGTGATTTATTGGGTAAGCTAGGTGTTCGTAACTCTTTGCGTTCAACAGCGATAAAACAAATGCAATTTGATGTTGGAGGTGATCCAAAACAGGTTGTTAAGTTACTTGATTACCAAACTAGGCAAGTGTCTTCATTGTTTAACCAAGAGCCAGCTAACTCCGCCGATAGGTCAAGTGCGCAGGTGAAGCTATTTCTGCCGTTTTCGCGAATTGTATTGGCGCTGTATTGGATATTTTCCGGCTTGATCCCGCTGTTTATCTCAAAACAATGGACGCATCAAATTTTGTCAGATGCTGGTTTTTCAGCCTTTGCTGTTTGGGGAATATGGTTGTTCGGATCATTGGCAGATATTGTGTTGGGGGTGCTTTTATTGTTTGGGGTAAGAGTGCGGTTGGTTTGTCTGGCAATGGTCGGGCTTTCATTAGGTTATATAGCTGCTCTGTCGTTTGTTTTACCGCAAATGTGGCTTGACCCATTAGCCAGTGTGCTAAAAGTATTGCCGATAATTATGTTGGCTGGTTTGGTTGCAATAATGGATACTGATAGATGAGCTGGTTTTTCTTGGCAAAGCTGATCCACATATTATCGGCGGCGGTATTGTTTGGCACCGGTGCCGGTATAGCTTTTTTTATGTTTATGGCGTGGCGTAGTGCAGAGCGATCTGGTTTTTTGTGGGTTAGCCGCCATGTGGTTATCGCTGATTTCTTGTTCACCACTACTGCGGTCATTGTGCAACCAATAAGCGGGTTTGCATTAATCATTTTGGGTGGACACGACCCATTGGCGCCCTGGTTGTTAATTAGTTATGGCTTGTTTGTAATGGTCGGTATTTGCTGGTTGCCAGTAGTGGCAATTCAAATGAAAGTACGTAATTTGGCAGGCTTGGCAGCTAATGGTGACAACCAGGCGCAGCAGCAAATTCAATCTTTGATGCGCACATGGTTCATGCTTGGTTGGCCGGCATTTATCGGTGTAATTGGCATATATTTATTGATGGTTATAAAGCCTTGATTTTACGCCCTTTTATGTTGCAAAAATCCTGATACTTAACTGTACTTTTACTATGAAAATCATGGGCAAACTGTTACCGTAATTGCTTGAGTATATCCGTCGATTCGGCGATGAAATTTAAGGCTAATAAATTGAGCGATACAGAAGAAAACTCCATACCTCCAAATGGGTCTGATGGTGGTGATAACGAACCGCCAATGGAAGAGGGCATATCGCCGATTTCAATAACCGCCGAGATGTCATCATCTTATCTTGATTACGCCATGAGCGTGATTGTCTCTAGGGCCATTCCCGATGTACGCGATGGCCTAAAGCCGGTACATAGGCGTGTTTTATATGCCATGCACGAAAGCGGTTATACTCACGACAAGAAATATCGCAAATGTGCCCGTGTGGTCGGAGATGTGATGGGCAAGTATCACCCGCATGGTGATCTGGCCATTTATGACGCTTTGGTGCGCTTGGCACAAGATTTTTCCATGTCATTGCCGTTGCTTGATGGACAGGGTAATTTTGGTTCGGTCGATGGCGATCGGGCGGCTGCTATGCGTTATACCGAGGTGCGAATGGATCGCTCCGCCGAGGCTTTATTGGCAGATATTGGTAAAAACACTGTCGATTTTCAAGACAATTATGATGGTGGCGAGAGCGAGCCAACTGTTTTACCGGCGCGTTTTCCCAATATGCTGGTTAATGGTGCTAGTGGTATTGCTGTTGGTATGGCAACCAATATCCCGCCGCATAATCTTGGCGAAGTGGTTGATGCCACTTTGGCAATGATGGAACGTCCAGATATTTCTATGGACGAATTGCTGGAAATTGTGCCCGGCCCTGATTTTCCTACTGGCGGTGAAATTATTGGTCGCATGGGATCGCGTTCTGGTTTGTCAGAAGCCAAGGGATCGGTGGTGGTTCGTGCAAAATGCACTATCGAGGAAATTCGCAAGAACCGTACGGCGATTATTGTTCATGAAATTCCATATCAGGTAAATAAATCAAACTTGATCGAGAAGATTGCCGAGCATGTTCGTGATAAGCGAATTGAGGGTATTTCTGATCTTCGGGACGAATCTGATCGTACTGGCATGCGGATCGTGATCGAGATTAAACGTGATGCAAATGCCGAAGTGGTGCTAAACCAGTTGTATCGTTATTCGCAATTGCAATCGCGGTTTGGGGTCAACATGTTGGCGTTGGACAAAGGTCGTCCACGGCAAATGAATTTGCGCGATATGCTAGAAGCGTTTATCGATTTTCGCATTGAAGTTATCGCTAGAAGATGCCGGTTTGATCTGGCAAAATCCCGTGATCGCGCCCATGTATTGGTGGCGTTGGCGGTGGCTGTGGCCAATATTGACGAAGTTATTGCGCTTATTCGTAAGGCTCCAGATCCAGCATCGGCGCGTGCAGCTTTGCGCGCTCGATCGTGGCCGGCCAAGCAGATGGGTTCATTGGTGCAGTTGATTGCCGATCCTCGATCTCATCTTGATGATAATGGTGATATTGAGCTAACTGAAGAGCAGGCAAAGGCGATTCTTGAATTGCGGCTGTCTAGGCTTACAGCGCTTGGCGGTGATGAGATTGGCGATGAAGCTAAGAAGATTTCTGAAGCTATTGCTGAGTTATTGTCTATTTTGCGCTCCCGTGAGCGGGTTATGGAAATCATCCGCCAAGAATTGCTTGAATCTCGTGAGCAATTTGCTGTGCCAAGACGAACAATTTTTATTGAGGGCGAATTGGATGTTGATGATGAATCACTAATTCCCCGCGCTCAAATGGTGGTGACAATTACCGCGCAAGGTTATGCAAAACGAACACCTTTGGACGTTTATCGTGAGCAACGCAGAGGCGGCACAGGTCGTGCTGGCATGACCACCAAGGACGAAGATTTTGTTACCAAAATATTTGTGGCTTCTACCCATGCTCCGATATTGTGTTTTTCATCTTCGGGCATGGTTTACACCCTAAAGGTTTGGAGGTTACCGCAAGGCGACCCTAGAACCAAGGGCAAAGCATTGGTTAATTTGTTACCGCTTGATCCCGGCGAGACGATCACCTCGATTTTGGTGTTGCCGGAAGACCAGGAAAGCTGGCGCGAATTAGATGTGATGTTTGCTACCCGCTCCGGTGGAATTAGACGTAATAAATTATCTGATTTTTCCAATGTTATGCGCAATGGTAAAATTGCCATGAAGCCCGGTGAGGGTGATGGTATTTTGGCTGTTGAGCCATGTTCTCCAACTGATGATGTGTTGTTAACCACCAAAATGGGTAAATGTATTCGCTTTCCGGTTGATGTGGTTCGGGTGTTTGTTGGGCGTACTTCGACCGGAGTACGTGGTATTAGGTTAGCCGATGGTGATGAGGTTATCTCTATGGCTATTTTACGCCATGTTGATATTGTTCCAGCCGAAGCGCGGGCTTACTTAAAACATGCAAGTGCCGCTAGACGCGCCGAAGGCGAAGGTGACGAAGATCAGGTTGTCGAGGCGGAAGAAGGTGGCGAAGAAGCTGATCTGTCGCCTGAACGCATCACAGAATTAGCTGATGGTGAGCAGTTTGTGTTCACCATGTCGGACAATGGTTATGGCAAACGTTCATCGGCCTATGAATACCGGGTTTCCGGTCGCGGTGGTAAGGGGCTAAAAGCTCATAATTTAGCATTGGGCAAAATGAAAAATGCTTCTCTGGCCGCGTCTTTTGCGGTTGAGGACAAAGACGGTTTGATGATGGTGACCGATGGTGGGCAGCTTATTCGTATCCCGATCAATGGTATTCGCATCGCTGGGCGGGCTACGGCTGGGGTGACAATCATTCGATTGCGAGATACAGAAACTGTTGTCTCGGTACAGCGGGTTGTTGATACTGAAGATGATGAAGAGGCCGAGGCCGAGGAAGTGGTGATTGCCGAAACAACTGCCAATAACCAACCCGATGAAGCGTGATTGAGTTACCGACATTGTTAGGGTTTATTGCGGCAAGTAGTCTGTTGATTCTAATTCCTGGGCCAAATGTTGTTTTGATTGCTTTGCAATCTGCCTTGCATGGTCGGCGGTCTGGATTGCTGGTGGTGGCAGGCCTTACTAGTGGGCAAGCTGTGCAGATTCTGTTGGTTCTGGCTGGCTTGTCTGCATTGTTAAGTGTTTGGAGTGTTGCTTTTACTGTTTTGAAAGTGCTGGGCGCATTGTATTTGCTTTGGTTGGCTTTTGAAGCATTTACCCATACAAGGCAGGCTGTTGTTTCTAGCGAAGGTGCGATCATAGAGCCTGTAAGAAACTTGTTTTTGCGTGGTGTTCTGGTGGCGTTGGCTAATCCGAAAACCATGTTATTTCATGCGGCATTCTTGCCGCAATTTGTTTCAGTCCAATATTCGGTATTTCCGCAATTAATCTTATTGGGAAGCATTTTTTTGTGTTTGGCATTTTTCCTTGATAGCTTGTGGGCTATTGCTATCAGTAGTATGCGGCGATTTATGCAAAATTCAAGGGTGCAAAGTTGGTTAAAGTGGGGTACAGGGTTGGTTTATCTGATAATGGGTGTTTTGTTGTTTACCAGAAAATCATCTAGTTAAGCCGGATTTGATATTATGCGAACAGGATTGTTTCCAGGTACTTTTGACCCCGTAACTAATGGCCATGCTGATCTTATTGGCAGGGCGGTGAAATTGGTTGATAAGCTGGTTATTGGTGTTGCGATAAATGCCGAAAAAAAGCCGCTGTTTTCACTGGAAGAACGAGTGAAGATGGTAAGCGACATTATTACACCATTTCAAGCCAAAGCCGAGGTAACAGTGCAGCCAATGACCGGATTATTGATGCATTTTGCCGAAGAAGTGGGGGCAAATGCAATCGTTCGTGGATTGCGAGCGGTTTCAGATTTTGAATATGAATTTCAAATGGTTGGAATGAACCAGCATTTGAATTCAGAAATTGAGACTATGTTTTTAATGGCTGATCCAAGGCATCAGCCTATTGCCTCGCGCTTGGTCAAGGAAATATGTCGATTGGGCGGGAATATAAAGCCGTTTGTCTCGGAAAATGTAGCGTTAATGTTGGAGAACAAGTACCGAAAATGATGAAGCGATTTTTACTTTTATTGCCGTTTATTGCCGTTGGCTTATTGGCTTGTGGTTCTGCTGAATCCCATGACCCAAAGTCAAATGAGGAGGCGGTGCAATCTCCTGTGGCTCAAATACACTATGATCTTGGAGATGGTACGGCTGCTACCGCTAATACCTTGCCTGATAGAGAAGACTTTCGTCCGCTTGGAATGGTTGACGTTTCGGCGTTAAGTACTCCTGAAAATGCTCCTGATGATTGGCGTAAGGTTGCCGCTGAACAGTTGATTGTTCTGAAAACCGCTCATGGCTCTGTCGTTATTGAGATGACACCACAATTTGCACCGGGGCATACGCAAAGGTTTTCGCAGTTGGCCAAAGAAAATTATTATGTTGGTCTGCCATTTCACCGCGTGATAAGTGGGTTTATGGCTCAAGCTGGTAATACTGCTTTGGTTAGCCGACCACGGCCAACCACCGAAATGTTAAATGCGGAGTTTCATTTTCGTCGTGCGCCGACTACCAAAATGACTGTGACTGGCGAGCGCCGTTCTGCTGATGCTGGCTTTATTGATGGCTTCAAAATAGCATCACAACCGCAATCGCTAGCGATGATGACAGCAGATGGTAAAGTGCAGGCGTGGCAATTGCATTGCCCGGGTGCAGTAGCTGCTGCACGACTTGGTACTGACATTAATAGTGCCAATGCTGAGTTTTATATTACAATGAGTTACCCAGAAAACCTCGATAAGAACTATACGGTTTGGGGACGGGTTCGTGCCGGATTTAAGTCGGTGTTCAAAATCAAACGTGGTGAACCGCCAATGCCGCCGGATATGATTGAAATGTTTGCTCTGGTTTCCGAAATTGATGCTGCTATTGCTCCAAGCGTTTGGGTGATGAATACTGAAAGTCCCGCATTTGTTGCTTATCTTGAAGGCCTTAGAAATGAAGTCGGGACCATGCCAGATATTTGCGACATTGACGTCCCAGTGATAGTTCGCTGGCCGTAAAATTATATTCAAGACACATCCAAATTAGGTATTATTAATATATTTAGGAGATTAAAATGAGTGAATCAAACGGTCAGGTTTTGACTTTGGAATTATCAACAGGAGAAGTCAAAATTCAACTTCGCCCTGATTTGGCACCGAAGCATGTGGCGCAAATTACTGAATTAACCAATGATGGTTTTTATGATGGCTTGAGTTTCCACCGGGTTATAGATGGTTTTATGGCGCAAGGTGGTTGTCCTGATGGCTCCGGCATGGGTAATGCTGGTAAAATGGTAGATGCCGAGTTTAACGAGCATTCGCACCAACGCGGGGTTTGTTCTATGGCTCGCTCGCAAAGCCCGTACAGTGCGTCCAGCCAGTTTTTTATCTGTCTTGATGATGCTAGTTTTCTTGATCGTCAATACACGGTTTGGGGTGAAGTTGTTTCCGGCATGGACGCTGTTGATGCTTTACCCAAAGGCGAGCCGCCTGCAAGTCCCGGTGTGATCAAAAAGGCCAGCATTAGCGACTGATAAGCCGCTCATTTGGCAAGGGGCTCGGTAATGCGTGTTGATGATTTTGATTTTGCATTGCCGCAAGAGAGCATTGCGTTGCGTCCTGCGGTTCCAAGGGACAGTGCGAAATTGTTGCAACTTGATCGCCATGGTGTGATCAGTGATCATATTGTTGGTCAGCTGTCGCAATTATTACAACCGGGGGACTTGTTGGTATTGAATGATACCAAGGTTTTTCCAGCGCACCTTACTGGGCAGAGAGC